>JAQBGS010000358.1:0-3212 GCA_032128535.1 Nitrospirota bacterium | reverse complement strand
GAACGTGCCCAGCATCACCATTGCCAAATGATGGCCAAGTGATCAATAAAAAAAATAACAGATAAAGCCATGTTCACTTTGACGGCTATTCGTAGAGCACAACTGAATCGCATAACGCTGTTCTTGCTCTGTGGAATAGTGATTCTGGTAGAGACCGTTAATCCAAAATATTGCCTCGGCCAGGAACCCAGCGCCACACCCTATCGCCCTACCCTCTCTAATCCTGCGCAACTTTCTGCTCCTGGTTATGTGGAAATGGAGATGGGATGGCAAAGCCTGAAAGAAAAATCGACAGACGATTATCGACATACGGTTCCCTACTTATTCAAACTGGCTTTTTCGGATAACATAGGACTGTTAATCGGAGGCGACGCCTTAATCGTCAATGACTTCGACCAAGGGGCAACTCTAGCCGGGTTCGGAGATTTGACTCCCGTGCTCAAGCTCAACGTGCCGTTGCCATCTCACCCCACATCGGCATTGGGATTGGAAATAGGAACGAAGCTTCCAACCGCACCTCAAACCATTGGGAGTCAACAGACTGATTACCTGGTGACAGGAATTTATAGCATCGGCATGGGCGCATTAGGCATTGACCTCAATTTGAGATATACGCGTCTTGGTGGGGCACCAGGAGGAGAAGGGAAGAATCAACTGTTTTGGGCAGCGAGCACGGCCTATGGACTAACCGAGCGATGGTCAGTAGCTGGTGAACTGGCTGGAACGGTGCGGCGGAGTGCCAAACCCTTCACGCAATTTCTGACCTCCACCAGTTACTTCTTCACACCACGGCTGGTCGGGGATACGGGCATCGCGTTCGGACTCAACGGCGCCTCACAGGAATGGACGCTGTTTGCAGGCATGACCATCCTGCTCGGCAAGGTATGGGATGCGAATTGATTTTCTTAGCACTCTCGACATTGGAGGCAAACCCGGCGACGGGAGAATCAAATGATTGATCGATGGCATCACGACCAGGTACTTTTTGACAAAATGCCTCTGAAAGATTTATGGAAATATTTTTCATTTCCGGCCTCGCCATAAAGTTTGTCCCCTAATGCCAGAGTCTTCAAAACCCAGAGCGTTTCCTCAGAATGGCTTACCTGTCACGGCAACGGTAAGTAGTGTCTACCCAGCCGCAACCGCGAAGGGTCACCGAACACCCCTTTCCCCATTGTCATCCTGAGCCCCCGGGAAGGATCTGGGCCCAGCCCAACCCACGTAGGGTCAGCAAAATCCCCTCCCAGTCGTAATGCCCGAACCCATATTGGAGACCGTCCATTCTTTGAGGGTCATGGTTTCATGTTGGGTGCGCTGATCATCTCCAAAAAGCCAATACTCAGCCTGACCCCGAATCTGACCCCGAATCCGTCCAGAACCCGCATGAAGCCTGAATCCGATGTGGTAGTTTTTCGCTGTTTTGGACAGCAGTGGTTTGCCATCTATTATTCCTGTTCCAATGAGGAAGCAAGAACCGCCTGGGTAGCAGTTGGCCAATGGAACAACAGACCGACGAGGGCAAGAGTGGCAAAACCAGTGCCGGCAAGAAACGTGGCAGAAGGCCCGAATTGATCCCACAGGAACCCGGCAAGCAGGCTCGAAAAAAAGAGAAGAATGCCGCTGACGAAATTAAACACGCCAAATGCGGTGCCCCGGAGCGCGGAAGGGACCGTGCCCACAAGAAGCGTGGAAAGCAGCCCCTGCGTCAGCCCCATATGCAACCCCCACAGGGCGACCCCGATCATCACCACGACAATGCCGCCGCCAAAGGCCAGAACCAGATCCGCAAGAATTAAGGCCAGCACGCCAACGACAAGCAACAGGCGACGGTCCATCCAGTCGGCAAGGAGGCCGGCAGGATAGGCGGACGCCGCGTACGTCACACTCATCACAATCATCACCATTGGCACATAGGTCACCGCCAGGCCGGCATAGTCAGCCCGTAGAACCAGAAAGGCTTCGCTGAATCGGGCGAGGGTTAAGGCCCCTCCCACACAGACAACCCACCAAAAGGCCCAACCGAACCGTGGCAGATCCAGCAGGCGAAGTACCGTTCTCGGCGGTTCGTCGAGACGGGAACGTTCGGGCTCTTGCACGCCAACAATCAAAACAAGCACAGCAATCACAGCCGGAATCACCGCGACCCAGAGGACCAAGCGAATATCATTGGCCAACAACGCCATGAAGATGATGGCCAGTAACGGCCCAAGGAACGCCCCCACCGTATCAAGCGATTGGCGCAGGCCATAACAGGTCGCGCGTATAGATTCTGGCGCCAAATCGGCAATGAGCGCATCGCGTGGAGCACCGCGAATGCCTTTGCCCACACGATCGAGGCATCGTGCCATGAAGACAGCCGTCATGCTGGAAGCCAGCGGAAACATCGGTTTGGTGGCCGCGGCGACACCATACCCAACAAGTACGAGCACTTTCCGCTTGGCCCAGAAATCACTGAGCACTCCGGAAAACACTTTGGTGAGTAAGCCGAGGCTTTCAGCGATCCCCTCGATCAGACCAACCGCCAACAGGCTGGCCCCAAGCCCCGACACCATAAAGACAGGAAGCAAGCTATGAATCAACTCAGATGACATATCCATACACAAGCTCACCAACCCGAGCGCCCAAATACCACGGGGAATGGGTATGCGAACATCCGAAGAATGCGACGCGCCGGAAGACGATTCAGCCATGGGACTCCTGGGTGAGCGGGAAGGCACGAGGTGATGATACAGCGAAGCGGAGCGGCCTAGCCAATAAGGCTGCCCCTACCCATGTTACCAACTTTTTTGGACACCGCTGGTGTTCACCCATCCGCACAAATCGAGTCAGGTGCAAAGCGCCGCAGTCGCGTAGATGGGTGCATCCTGATTTTCTCGAGAGGGCCGGTTGAATATTTCTCGAAAATAGCCGGTATATGTTTCAGAATATTTCTGGTATCAGCAGCTGACGGGAATGGTCAAAAAAGTTATCCAGCAAGGCCACAGCCATTTTGACGCGCGGAGCGTACTTTCAGTACGTGAGCACGGCAAAATGGCGAGAACGCCGCTGGCGGATTTTTTCAACATTCCCATTATTGCCAACAACCGTCAATTGCCATGAACATACTGCTTGCGGTCGATGCCTCGCCACATTCCAAACATGCCGTTCAGATGGTGAAGCATCTGTCCGGAGATGTGAATCTGTCCATCCTCTACGTGGTGGATGTCCCGGCC
>JAQBGS010000357.1:0-4161 GCA_032128535.1 Nitrospirota bacterium | reverse complement strand
CGCTGGAAACCTATTGGCAAGCCAACATGGATGTCTTGGGGGAAACACCTATTTTTGACTTACGCAACGTGAAATGGCCCATTACCACGGATGCCTTGACCGATCCCGTGGCCAGCATGGTTCGTTCTCAAATGAATGATGCCATGGTGGGCCAAGGCAGCCTCGTGATCGACAGTACCATTACCCGCTCGATCATTGGCCGCAATGTTCGCATTAGCGAAGGTTGTACGATCGAGGAATCCATTATTCTTGATGGAACCGTGATTGGCCCCAAAAGTCATCTTCAACGCTGCATCATTGATCGATTTAACGTTATTGAATCTGGAACGATCATGGGTGGCGACAAAAGCCGTATGGGGAAACGATCTTCCGGCAAACTGGGGCTCACGACCCTGCCTCGTGGACAATCCTATGGAGGTCGGGCGATCTCATCCTCTTCGTCTGTTACGTGATCTGCCGATCATGTCTGCCTATTCCCCTCGCATTCCCCTTTCGACCTATCGTTTGCAATTCAACACCGGCTTTACCTTTTTAGACGCCGCGCGTTTGATTCCCTACCTCCACCAACTGGGCATCACCGATTGCTACGCCTCACCCTACCTCAAAGCCACACCAGGTAGCTCTCATGGCTATGATGTGATCGATCCGACCGTCCTGAATCCTGAGATCGGAACGGAAGCTGACTATCAGGTCTTTATCTCAGCTCTCCAGGAGCATGGCATGGGACAACTCTTAGATGTCGTCCCGAATCATATGGGTATTGCCGCCTCAGCCAATGCCTGGTGGCAAGATGTGTTAGAAAACGGCCCATCGTCACATTACGCCACGTTTTTTGATATCGACTGGACTCCCGTCAAACCCGAGCTAGAAAACACCGTCTTGCTTCCCATTTTGGGAGATCAATATGGCATCGTCTTAGAAAATCAAGAAATCGTTCTACAGTATGATGATGGGCAACTTTTTCTGCAGTATTATGAACATCGCCTCCCCTTAGATCCTTTCACATGGACCATTGTTCTGACCTTCCGCCAAGACCACCTGATTGCCACACTTGGGGAATCATCACCGGATCTCCAAGAATACCAAAGCATCGTGACCGCGCTATCCCATTTGCCTTCACGAACGGAAACGGATCCAGATCGCATCGCGGAACGCTATCGAGAAAAGGACGTCATCCGTCGACGTCTCTCCACCGTTATCGCCGAAAATGAACCACTCCAGCATTTCCTTGCAGACAATCTCCGTGTGATCAATGGCAGTAAAGGCTCTCCTGGAAGTTTCGACATTTTGGACGAATTGGCCTCCAATCAAGCCTATCGATTGGCCTTTTGGCGAGTGGCTGGAGAGGAGATTAATTACCGGCGTTTTTTTGATATCAATCAATTGGCGGCCATTCGAATGGAACAACCTGCTGTTTTTCAAGAAGCCCAGCAAAAAATTTTTGATCTGGTCGCATCAGGTGCTGTCACGGGGTTACGAATCGACCATGTCGATGGTCTTTTCGACCCTCAGGGTTACCTTGCTCAATGGCAATCCTGGGCTGCTCAGCAGTTTCACGCCACACCTGACTCCCAAGGACGGGTCCTGTATTTGTTAGTCGAAAAAATTTTAGGCACAGGCGAACGATTGAATCCCGATTGGCCCATCCACGGGACCACAGGCTATGCCTTTCTCTCTCTCGTCAACCGCTTGTTCGTTCAAGCTTCGCATCAGCGGCAGATTGAACAACTCTATACCCGCTTTACCAAGAACGCGGTTCCCTACGATGATCTCATCTATCACTGTAAAAAACTGATCATGACCAGCTCAATGGCCGGAGAAATCAATGCGTTAGGGCACGAACTCAATGTGTTTTCTGAACGGAACCGCCGTTCCCGCGACTTTACGCTCAATAGCTTGATTCATGCTATTCGAGAAATTATTGCCTGTTTCCCGGTGTATCGAACCTATGTCCGCCCTGATCCCAAGGAACCGGTTACCGACCGGGATCGCGCCTATATTCGACTAGCTGTGGCTCGCGCCAAACGCCGGAACCCTGCTGTCAGTAATTTGGTCTTTGATTTCATTCGTGAGCTGCTCATGAACACCCCCCAAGAGGGTTCGCCTATAGATTGGGAAATCCTTCGTCCGTTTGTCATGAAGTTTCAACAAACCACCAGCCCTGTCACGGCCAAAGGCGTCGAAGATACCGCCTTTTACCAGTACAACCGCCTGACGTCACTAAATGAAGTTGGGGGAGAGCCTCAACATTTCGGCGTGGCCCTATCGAATTTTCATCAATATATGCAAGAGCGGGCTGAGCATTGGCCATGGAGTCTCTCTTCCACTTCCACTCATGACACTAAACGCAGTGAAGATGTCCGTGCACGGATCAATGTGCTATCAGAAATCCCCACGGAATGGCGCAACCGCCTGCGTATGTGGAGTCGGTTCAATAAAAAAGCCGTGCATCGCCTTGAGGAACAAATTGCCCCCAGCAGTAATGAAGAATATCTTATCTACCAAACCATGCTTGGAGCCTGGCCATTCGGTCCGCTCTCCAATGAAGTCCGTACAAAATTTTTAGAACGTATGCAGACTTACATGGTTAAAGCCTTGCGGGAAGCCAAAGTGACCAGCAGCTGGCTCAACCCAGACGAAGCCTATGAACAGGCGGTCTTAAATTTTCTGTCTCGCATTCTTTCCCCCAATCCAACGAATTCCTTTCTGGAAGATTTCCTGCCGTTTCAACACCGAATCGCTGGCTACGGCATCTATAATTCCTTGGCTCAAGTGTTGATTAAAACCTTGGCCCCTGGTATCCCCGATTTTTATCAAGGCACGGAACTCTGGGATTTGAGCTTAGTCGACCCCGACAACCGAGGCTTAGTAGACTATGCTCATCACCAAGAACGCTTAGCTGAATTGCAGGACCTCCAACAGAAGCTCAACCCCATTGAGCTTCTCCAACATCTGTTTCACCATGCCGACAATGGTCTTATTAAAATGTATATCACGCTCACCGCTCTTCAGTACCGCAAAAATCACGATTCTCTCTTTCGTCAGGGAACTTATCGCCAATTGGATGTCCAAGGAGAACGAGCAGAGCATATCTGTGGATTTCTGCGGCAAGAGAACAACAAGGTCTGTATTACCGTAGTCCCACTATTTTTGACCCATCTCATTTCAGATCCCACGACGCTTCCGGTTGGAGAATCTACCTGGGGGGGCACATGGATTTCCATTCCTTCACATCTCGAAGCCCAATCCTATCGAAATGTCTTGACCCAAGAAATAGTGACTCTACAAAATGAGTCAGACATGGTAAGATTACCTGTAGCAACGTTGTTTTCACATTTCCCTTTTGCCTTATTGGAGCCTGTTTCATGACTATGACTAATCTCAATACTGTCCGCGCAGCTGATGATGAACCCATGGCCGATCACTCCATGCCACAAGGTGAGCTGGGCTGGGAAGGCCATGTCCATGTTTCTGACGAACTGCCCGTATGGAGCCGGATTTTGGATACGTGGCCGGAACTCAGAACAGGACTCTCTTATAGTCTCATTTTTGCCTCTGGAGTCTGCCTAGGCGGAGCAATCATGGCTATGATGTCGAATTCGAAAAATAACCAACGAAATTCATAACGACCGCTGGTGCAGGAAGGACTATCACGATGAGCGACTACAATGGACAGGGCGATTCAAGCTGGGTCAATACCTTTGTTTTTATTGCCGGATTTTTATTGGGCGCGGGAACGGCCATCATGCTCACACCTGAATCTGGCTCTCAAATTCGCAACCGCATCGCTCGTGGCGCGAGAACCGCGCAAGACGAATTTTCAGACATGGCCGCACAAACTAAAGAAGCCATGCATGCGTGGTCCGAGGAAGCCAAAGAAACGATGAAACATGCGGCCAATCGGGTCAATTCTGCCGTAGGTACCACAAAAAATGCCGTCAAAAGCTCACCACAAGAATCATTTGACGATTAGCACCTAACATACATTTGATTGTCTATCGACGATCGGATGCTCCTATTCCGATCGTCGAAGTTACCCCCCTCACTCTAGCTCGTTCTGACTTTCCCGCTCTCCTGGGCACCTCGTTCAAACATGAATCGACTCTGATTTATTCCCTTTAACCTTGTCCGGTCTTTGAAATCGTGGGACACTGTAGGCTA
>JAQBGS010000356.1:0-5528 GCA_032128535.1 Nitrospirota bacterium | reverse complement strand
GACATACCTTTGCCAGCCGGTTGGCATCGCAGGGGGCCAATGATCGTACATTAATGGCCCTTGGGGGTTGGAATAGTCCGGCTATGCTGGACAGATATGCCCATCTCGGCCCAAGCCACTTATGGAAAGCCGTGGAAGGTCTCACGGTCTTTTCTGGACAAATCCCAAGTGGAACCGTGACTAAAACCGTGTCGGAGGTGGAAGGTGGGGAAGGAGAAGAGGCGCAACCTATTGATTTATCTGGTGAGCCGCGTGCGGCTCGAACGCACGACCCTCGCCTTAAAAGGGCGATGCTCTACCAACTGAGCTAGCGGCTCACCGATCGGCGATGCTAACAATGGGCTTAGTCGTTGTCAAACGACAATGGCCGTCGCCTGGATAAAAATACGAAGGAAATCATTTGGCACGTTTTTTTGAACGGAGGAGGGGGTTACGAACCACAATCGTCTCCTCACGCTTGGAGCCGGTCGAAATTATATCGATAGGACAAGAGGCAAGTTCTTCGACTCTCGCTAAGTACCGTTTCGCTGCGGTGGGCAAGGCTTTATACGATGTGATCCCCGTCGTATCGGTGGTCCAACCTTCCCACCGTTCATAGACAGGCCGGCCATTCTCCAACACATCCAAATCAGCCGGCATCTCCCGATACAACTTTCCTTGATGCCGATACCCCGTACAAATTTTCAATTCTTTGAAACCATCCAACACATCCATTTTGGTTATCGCCAACGACGTTAATCCATTGACGCGAACGGCATACCGTAACAACACGGCATCAAGCCACCCACACCTCCGCGCACGTCCGGTCGTAGACCCATATTCATGCCCACGCGTCATGAGCTGTTCGCCGATGGCATCGTCTAATTCAGTAGGGAATGGCCCGCCACCCACACGCGTCGTATAGGCCTTCGTCACCCCCAGCACCGCAGAAATGTTCGTGGGGCCTACGCCACTCCCCGTGCAAGCACCTCCGGAGCACGAGCTCGATGAAGTTACAAACGGATACGTCCCAAAATCGACGTCAAGATGGGTGCCTTGCGCCCCTTCGAACAAGACCTGTTGCCCCCTCGCAAACGCCCGATCCAGTAACAAGGGGACATCTGTAATGTGGGGACGCAGACGCTCCCCATAGGCTTGGTATTCCTTGAATATCGATTGCACCGTAAAACCCTTGGCATGATAGATGCGCTGCAAGAACGCATTAATCTCCACTAAATTTTCCTGGATCTTTTTCTTTAAGACATCCGGGTTCAGCAAATCGCCCATCCGAATCCCCACGCGGGCCATCTTGTCCACATAGGCTGGACCAATACCTCGCCCGGTGGTGCCAATCCGCTTGGCACCTTTGGCTTGCTCGGCGGCCTTATCAATCGCTTTATGATACGGCATGATGACATGGGCGCGTTGGCAAATGAGAAATCGCTTCCCCACCGCAATACCATTGTTCTTCAACCCATCTAATTCACCAATTAACCCGCCGGGATCAATCACGACGCCATTGCCGAGGACACATTGCTTCCCGCGATAAAGAACCCCGGAAGGGATAAGGTGAAAAATAAAGGTCCCTTTGTCAGTGATGACAGTATGCCCAGCATTTGATCCACCCTGATAGCGGACAATCACATCGGCATCTTTCGCCAACAGATCAACAATCTTCCCTTTCCCCTCATCGCCCCACTGGGACCCAACTACGACAAGCGCCGCCATGCTCTCCTCCACTACCTCAGGTTAACTGGACAAAAAAAAGCTCTGACAACGACTTGGCCAGAGCGGAACCTCTCATCGTAGGTCCCATGTCACAAATTGTCAACGAATAAATGCCTTGGAGTGACCGACAAATGAAAAGGGGGAAAAGACTAAAATAGCTTCCTGGTTAAGACAACATTTGATTCCCAACACTCCCCCTCATTTGAAGGAGAGTTTCAAAAAGGCTTGCCCAGCAAGGCCGCAGAGCTTGTGGCGAGAGGAGCGTACATGAAGTACGTGAGCACGGCAAAAGGTCAAGAACGCAGTTGGCAACCTTTTCCAATCTCTCCGCAAGCTTTCTTGACCACATCCCAAACCCGTGATAGCATCTTTTTTTCGGTATGGGGCTGTAGCGCAGTTGGGAGCGCGCGTGAATGGCATTCACGAGGTCGCCGGTTCGATCCCGGCCAGCTCCACCAACCTTCCTTATTCTTACTATCTTCTCTGGCATTCATCCCTCACAGGAGAGAGTCAGTGCAATCGGCCAAAAAGCCGAATTAAAGTTCTGTGGTGTCACGATGTTACATGTTGAAAGCCTGACCAAAACCTTCCCAACCAAACCGTTGTTTCTTGAGGCCTCGGCCCACTTGAAACCGAATACCCGGGTGGGCTTGGTCGGCCCAAATGGATCCGGCAAAACCTCACTGCTACGGATGATTCTAGACGAGGATGCCATTGAAAGCGGTCGAATCAGAAAACGGCCGCATCTCCGCTTAGGCTACCTGCCACAAGAACTAGAAACGCTGCCCGGCAATACCATCTTGGATGCCACGCATCGCAATGAGTATCCAGAATACGAGGCCAAACGCATTTTGGCCGGATTAGGCTTTCAAGAAGCAGACTGGGATCGAAAGATTCAGACACTCTCTGGTGGCTATCGCATGAGAGTAGCCCTCGCTTACCTCCTATTATCGGCTCCAGATGTGCTGATGCTGGACGAGCCCACCAACCATCTCGACAAGCCCACACAGCGATGGCTGGAAAGCTTCCTCATTAATTCACCATTTACCCTACTCATCATCAGCCACGACATTGAGTTTCTGGACAAAATGGTCACCCACATTTGGGAAGTTCGCAATTACACCCTGCAAGAATATCGGGGCAACTACACGCGCTTTCAAAAACTCAAAGCCGAACGGGATGCGCAAGAAGAAGCAGCCGCCAATCGGCAATCCAAAGAAATTTCCCGAGTGCAATCCTTTGTGGACCGATTTCGGTATCAAGCCAATAAAGCCACACAAGTCCAATCGCGGATCAAGCAATTGGAAAAAGTTAAACGCATTGAATTGCAGCGAGATACCAAACGCCTCAGGTTTAAATTCCCGGAGCCTCCAACCAGCGGAAGAGAAGTCCTGGATCTGCAGAGCATTCATAAACGGTACGGCGAGAAAATTGTTTACCAGGGATTGGATTTTTCAATTGAGCGAGGCCAACGGATAGCGTTCGTCGGAGAAAATGGGGCCGGAAAGTCCACGCTCCTCAAAATGCTGGCTGGGGTCCTAGAATTTGAGGAAGGCAAACGAAGTGTCGGCCACGGCGTCACGATCCATTATTTCGCCCAACATCAGGCGGAAATCCTTCACCCCGAACACAGTATTTTAGATTCACTCGAAGACGCCGCCCCCCAAACTGAGCGTAACTTTCTACGTGGGTTGGCGGGCGCATTTCTCTTTACGGGAGACGATCAACTCAAACCTATCAAGGCCTTAAGCGGAGGGGAACGCAATCGCGTCGCCCTCGCCCGCATGCTCGTGGAGCCAGCCAACACCTTGCTGTTGGATGAGCCTACGAATCATTTAGATCCCTCATCGGTAGATATGTTGACCGACGCACTCGTCCAATTTCCTGGGACTATTGTGTTCATCTCTCATGATCCCACGTTTCTTATGCGAGTGGCCACACGCGTGGTGGAAATTGATGAAGGCAAAGCCCGGGATTACATTGGCGACTATGAATACTATTGCTGGAAACGCGCGAAGGAATTAGAAGACCAGATTCCGCCAGAAGCCAATCTCGACAAGAAAAAATCCAAGAAAAAAGAGAAGCCCCAAAAAGAAAAACCCACGACCGAACACGTCACCAATGGGACAGCCACAACAACCGTGGCACCTCCTACAGGTCCGACTCGACGAGACCTCTCAAAAAACATTGCCCGATTGGAAAAACAAGTGGCCACAGCGGAGCAAGAGATCGCCTCTCTCGAAGAACAGATCAAAGCCCGAGATATCGAACTGGCCGCCCCAGCGACCTACCAGGATTACTCCCGTTGGAACACCCTCCATCAAGAACGAGAAAAATGGACTCGCGACCTAGACCGTCTCACCCACAAATGGGCCGACCTCAGCGCCCAACTCGAAAAACAACAATCCCAGATTTCCTAATTATTCGTACCACGACAGCCTCGTCCTCCTTATGGCCTAGTCCATTCCCACAATAGCCATCCCAAATAGCTTCCCTGTTGTTCTGAAGAAATTGTCTGCGTATCGCTCTATGTTTGAAAAGGGATAGGGAGTTAAGTATACCTTGATCAGAGGAAGGGATTGATAATTTGGAGACCACGAATCTGTTGACCATGCTGTAAATCTTCCGAATACAGAACGTCGCACCCTGCCTGCAGCCCTCCTCCAATAATCAGCGAGTCATAAAACGAATACTGCGTATCCTGCTGAAGGACGAGGGCTTGTCGATACAAATCGATACTGGGAAACACTGAACACAGGGGGCTCAACACATCCTGAAGGTACTGTTGGGCATCAGATAACTTCAGTGGCACGGCAAACTTGCTCGTGGCCACATTCAAAAACTCCTGCACAACTTGAGTACTCACAACCCCTTCCAGATTTCGTAAGGCCTGCTCGACTAATTCCTGCGCACGACGTTTCTTTTTAGGAGCACCCGAATCAAACGTATAGACCAAAATATTGGTATCCAAGAAAAATTTAGCGCTCATTCAATTCCTGACGTGAAAAATGTCGGCCAGGCCGAGCATAAGTGAGCCGCATCATCAAATCCCGATAATTGGCGTCCCCCGGCCCTTGCCCCGCAAACCCTCCCAGCCATTGGCGAAACGCATCGTTTAAGGTCATACCGGCTTTTCGAGCTTGCTCCCTTGCTTTATGAATCAGGGTAGGGTCCGCACTAAACGTAATATTTTTCATAATTAAACCTCCTCCAAGATACACTTTATAAGTGTACACGAATATCGTGTTACAATCAAGGCTGTACCAAAACGATCCCGCGACCTGAACCACCTCACCCACAAATGGGCCGACCTCAGCGCCCAACTCGAAAAACAACAATCCCAGATTTCGAAATTGCCGCCCTACCTGTTTTGGCTTCAAAAAATTGGGAGTAGAGGCTCCCATGCGACTGGAATTCTGAGAGGCCTCTATCCCTCCAATTGTCCAACGGCTGAGGAGCAGCCCTGTGGGTGGGCGCTCTCATCAATCGGCCGTCCTTGTGTAAGCGTAGCGAGTTGGTCCGCTCTCAATAAGGGACTCATTGTTTCCGCAGTCTCCTCTGGCCTTGTGGTGTGGCCGAGCAGCGGAGCCGACACCTGGGGAAAGGCGCGCAGGGTTTGAGCGTAGCGAGTTTGCGCGCCGCCGGTGTCGGCGAACCGCGCAGGTCACCCGAAGGGCCATGCCACGGCCAACAATCGACATAGGTAGGCGGTCACCCGCTTTCCCTGTCACACCACCGTACGTACGGGTCCGTATACGGCGGTTCGGTGGGTTGAGCGATTGGTCACCAGAACAGACTGCTCTCAACTGGTCACCTCTCGC
>JAQBGS010000355.1:0-7108 GCA_032128535.1 Nitrospirota bacterium | reverse complement strand
GTCACACAGGCCCATGCCCCAAAATTCAATAGCAAAATATTCAAACTGGGAATCCCGATTTTGGGCATCTGCTACGGGATGCAACTCATCGCGCATCATTGTGGAGGAACCGTTGATTCCACTCCCAAACGAGAATTTGGCAGGGCAGACCTTCTCATTGATAACGCTGATGATCTATTGAAGGGAATCAAAGGCAAAAAATCTTTTCCGGTCTGGATGTCGCATGGAGACGCAGTCCAACGACTGCCTTCAGGATTTCAAACAATTGCCCATACCGCCCATGCCCCGATCGCAGCCATGAAAATGGTGGATGGCGCTCAAAAATTATTTGGCATTCAATTCCACCCTGAAGTCGTCCATACACAACATGGATCAACCATCCTCAAAAACTTTGTCTGTCATATTTGCCTCTGTAAGCCAACATGGACCATGGGTTCTTTCATTGATCAGGCCATTTCAGAAATCCGACAGACGGTCGGCCAGGGAAAAGTCATCTGTGCACTCAGTGGCGGCGTGGATTCAACCGTCGCTGCGGTTCTCGTTCACCGGGCAATTGGCAATCAACTCACCTGCCTCTTCATCGATAACGGATTCATGCGTAAGGATGAGGTGACCCAATTAGCGAAAACCTTTGCTTCGTCCTATCACATGCCGGTACGCATTGCTGATCATGGGTCAACCTTTCTCTCGGCACTGGGACGCACAACGAACCCCGAACGCAAGCGAAAAACTATTGGTCGTCAATTCATTAAGGTATTCGAATATGAAGCCGCCGCCATGGGAACCGTCAACTTCCTGGTTCAAGGAACCCTCTATCCGGATGTCATCGAAAGCCTCAGCGTCAATGGCCCGTCGGCCACCATTAAAAGCCACCACAATGTGGGTGGGCTCCCCAAACGGATGAAATTTAAACTCATCGAGCCATTTCGAGAACTCTTTAAAGACGAAGTCCGTCAATTGGGCCTAGAGCTGGGCTTGCCCGAACCCATTGTCTGGCGACAACCATTTCCGGGTCCAGGCTTGGCCATTCGTATTCTGGGTGCCGTCACAGCAGAACGCTTAGCCATCCTTCGAGATGCAGACGCCATTGTACGTGAGGAAATTGAACTAGCAGGCTTATCCAGAGCCATTTGGCAATTCTTTGCGGTGCTATTGCCCATACAAACCGTCGGCGTTATGGGCGATCAACGGACCTATGAATTCGTCGTGGCCATTCGTGCAGTCACCAGCACCGATGGCATGACAGCCGACTGGGCGGACATTCCCCACCCCGTGTTAGCCAAAATATCCAATCGGATTATTAATGAAGTTCACGGGGTGAACCGCGTCGTGTACGATATTAGCTCCAAACCACCAGCAACCATTGAGTGGGAATAATCATGACGGCTGAGACTCAACTGGTGCGCTTACAAAAAATCATTGCGGGTTCAGGAATCTCCTCGAGAAGAAAGGCGGAAGACTTTATTCGACAAGGGCTGGTCACCGTCAACGGCGAAACCGTCATGACTCTGGGAACCAAAGTTGATCCCCTTCATGATCATATTAAAGTCAATGGTCGCCACCTCAAGACCAAACTTCCGGATATGTTTGTTATGCTGAATAAGCCGGTCGGGTACCTCTCCACCTTACATGATCCCGATGGCCGCCCAACCATCAAACAACTCATGCCCAAACCATCACTACGGTTATTTCCCGTTGGCCGGCTCGATTGGGACAGTGAAGGGCTCTTACTGCTCACGAATAACGGGGATATCGCTCAAGCCTGTCTCCATCCGACCCATCACGTTCAAAAAACCTATCTCGTGAAAGTCAAAGGCGTGTTGGAAGAAGCTCACCTCCAACAACTTCGTCGTGGAGTGGCATTAGAAGATGGCCAGACAGCTCCAGCCAAAGTAAAAAAAGCTGGAAAACTTCAAGCCAATTCTTGGATTGAAATCACTATTCATGAAGGACGCAAGCATCAAGTCAAACGCATGTTTGAGCACATCGGCCATCCGGTCATTCGCTTAAAACGTATTCAATTTGGTCCGTTGAACCTTGGGAAACTGCTTCCTGGAAAAACACGATATCTGACAGATGACGAAGCAAACGATCTTCGACATCTATCAGAAATTTCAGGCGGACCTTCAAAGCCGGTACACCAAGACAGTAAACAAACAGCAGAAAGCCCAAGACGACCGTCATCTGGCACGCCAACTGGTTGGGCATCCAACACGAGAAAACGGCCGGGACCGAAGCCAAGGCTCGGCTCTTCTAGCACTCTTTCCCGCTTGAAATCCCACACGAATAAACGACCGGGACCAAACCCAAGAGTACCTTCTTCTGCCAGCCCCGCTCGGCCAACATCCCACACGAATAAACGACCGGGACCGAACCCAAGAATTGCCTCCTCTAGTGGCCCCTCGCGCTCAGCATCCCACACGAGTAAGCGGCCAGGACCAAATCCAAAAACAACGTCGTTTGGTGGGCCTTCTCGCTCGGCATCCAACGCGAGCAAATATCCTGGCAAGCGCCCAAAACCAACCTTCACTAGCCAACCACGCCCTCGTAGTAAACAACGAAAAAGGACATAACTTCATCGTATTTCGATGAAGTATTGTTGAGTAGCATGAGTACTAATACCATGAAAAATTCTTGCAAAAACTGGAAAGAGGTTTCCTTGTGATACGATCTCATCATTGCGGTGAATTGTCCCTCCCTCAGGTTGGCCAAACGGTCACCTTAGCCGGCTGGGTCGCGAGCCGACGTGATCATGGCGGCGTAATCTTTATTGATATTCGCGACCGGTATGGTCTCACCCAACTCGTCTTTGATTCTGTGGAGAACACCCCACTTCATACGATTGCTGATCGATTGAGAAACGAATACGTCATCGCCGTCACCGGAAAAGTCTCGGCACGACCGGAAGAGTCGAAAAATCCCCATATTCCAACGGGAGGCATTGAAATCCGAGCCCAGACCCTTGATCTCCTCAATGAAGCCACGCCCCTCCCCTTTTCTATTGAAGATGATGTTCACACCTCAGAGTCCCTGAGACTTGAGCATCGATACTTGGATCTTCGGCGGCCAAAAATGCAGCAACTCCTTCACCTACGGAGCCAGGTTTCGCACCTCACGCGGCAATACTTTCATGAACGACAATTCCTTGAAGTGGAAACCCCGATTCTCACAAAAAGTACGCCAGAAGGGGCCCGCGATTATCTCGTGCCCAGTCGGGTGAACCCAGGAGAATTTTTCGCCCTCCCACAATCGCCTCAACTTTTCAAACAAATTCTGATGATTGGCGGACTTGATCGCTACTTTCAAATTGCCCGATGCTTTCGCGATGAAGATCTTCGACTGGATCGCCAACCAGAATTCACCCAAATCGACATTGAGATGTCCTTTGTGGATCGTGAAGATATCATCCTACTGATCGAAGAGCTGATCAAATTAGTTTTCAAGGAAACGAAACAGATCGACCTTCCTACTCCCTTTCCACGCCTGACCTTTGAGGACGCTATGGGTCGCTATGGGACCGATAAACCTGACCTCCGCTTTGATCTCCCGTTGCAAGACCTCTGTACCTTTGCCAAGACCTGTGATTTCCAGGTTTTTCGTCGCGCCATCGAAAGCGGCGGCATGGTCAAAGGGCTCGTGATTCCCAAAGGCGGCGCCTTTACCAGAAATCGGATTGACAATTTGATCGACACAGCTAAAGAGTTTGGGGCGAAAGGATTGGCCTGGGTCAAAATTAGTGACGACGGGCAGTTGGACTCATCCATCGCCAAATTCCTCAATACGGACGCATTGCGAAACGCCCTTCCCTCCGCGAATCCTGGCGATTTATTAGTATTTGTGGCAGACCAAGCCACCGTAGTCCATCAAGTGCTCGGTCGCTTAAGACTTCTGCTTGGCGAAGAATTACAGCTCGTGGATAAAACTCGCTGGGAACCCTTATGGGTCTTAGATTTCCCGATGTTTGAATATGATGAAGCCAGCCAACGGCATGTGGCCCTGCATCATCCCTTTACGGCGCCCCACCCAGAGGACACTCCGCTTCTAGACAGTCATCCCTTACAAGCCAAAACGTTAGCCTATGATCTCGTGCTGAACGGCTTTGAGTTGGGAGGAGGCAGCATCCGTATACATTCCCCACGCCTTCAAGAAAAAGTCTTTGACTTACTGAAGATTTCTAAAGATGAAGCCCGAGAAAAATTTGGTTTTCTGTTGAATGCCTTAGAGTCTGGTGCGCCGCCTCATGGAGGGATCGCGCTAGGATTAGATCGTTTGATCATGCTCTTGGGACAAACCGAATCGATTCGCGATACCATTCCCTTCCCAAAAACACAAAAGGCGCAGTGCCTCATGACACATGCGCCCTCCACAGTCAGCCCTGAACAACTTCAAGAACTTTCGATTCGCACTACTACCAAAAAACCTGCAGCCAATGCTTAGACGGTCAACACATCGACCACAATAGAATGGAGCCCTGTGGCTCCAGCCGGTTGTGGGCGCGCGATCTCAGCCGTCTGGACCTTTCCCTGGGCATCAATGGCCCGCACGGACACCATATGTTTTCCCGCCTGAGGTGCCATCCAATCATAATTCCAGATGACCCACGTATGCGGGGAAAGCGGTGTCTCCAGGTCAGCGGACACCCACGTTTTTTCTTTATCGAAACTCAGTTGGACCTCCCGTATCGTTTCCGGCCCACCAAAGGCAATGCCCCGTAACCGTTGCGATTGCCCCTGTAACGCTTGGTAATGCCCCGGGCTATCAATTCGAGAAAAGATATGGATGGTGCCATCATCCGTCCAGCCCTTTTGTTGCCAATAGCCCTGATAATCTCCGTTATAGACTTCAATTTCAGTAATCCATTTCACATTTTTTATGCCATAGAGCCCCGGCACGATCAGACGCACCGGAAAGCCATGATCCTTCGGCAGCTTTTCTCCATTCATCAAATAGGCCAACATCACATCATCTTCCATCGCTCGTGAAAATGGAATACTATCGTGGTACCCATCCGCCGCACGAAAGATGACGTCCCTCGCCGTCTCTTCATCAGCCCCAACCTCTTTCAAGAGTTGTTTCAGCGAGACGCCACGCCACATCGCGGTACCTAAACTTGTGCCACCGGGCAGAGTATCGATACACATGAGGGTCACGGCCTGATCAAAGGATTCACGATTCAAGAGATCACGCCATTTCATCACCAGACGGTTTTGGACTGCGCCCTTTACCACAATTTTCCATTGCTCCACATCCAAATCCCGTGTGAAGTTATAAGACGCATCCATGAAATTGACCGTATAAAACTTGTCATTGGGAGTGAAATAGACCGTGTCTCTTGGCGGGACCGCGAACATCGACCCCAAATCGCAGCCAGGCAACATAGCGCCAGCCGTGACCAAACCACCGAGCTTGAATAAGGCACGACGGGTAAGGGGAATGGAAAATGGTGAAGGTCGAATAATAGGCATACTTGATTCTGCCATTATCCCCTACTACCGCCAGGTTGACAAGATTGAGATATGGCCGCATTACCCAGAAGGAGAAGTAAAGAATTTTCCTCATTTTTCTAATACACCATTTCTCATATGGTCTGAATTCATCAATTTCGTTTGAGGTGGGAGGATAGAACGCCTCCTTTGACGTGAAAGGAATTGCACATGGCTTGTCATTGATTCACCCGTTTCCTTGTATTACTATTCTTGCCAAGTGTGTTCACGCTGGTCCTGCCCACATGGAGCTCAGCCGTGGAATTTGTCATTGTGAGTCCACGCGCGGTTGGCATGGGAGGCCTAGGCCGCCTCAGGCACTACCGATTTGCTGGCCACATACTGGAATCCTGGGAGCTTAGCCCTTACCCAAACCGTTGATATTCTCGTTCAAGCGTCGGGACAAGGGATTGACCGCCTGGGCATTCGCGAGACCTTGGAAAATATTGATAATATCAATGACAACGACATCTCAGCAGGCAACCAAGCTCGCCTGCAAAATCTCTTAAATGATGTAAACCGGGCCTCCCGTTCTACCTTGGCTGCATTCGGTCTGTATTTCAATGGACAGTGGGAGAACATGCCTTTAGTATATTTATTTCGGATGTGGGAACCGGTGGTTTCTTTAACTCAACCCCTTTAACCGCTCTGGTTCATGAAACGGCGTTCTAAAAACAGGGTCAATTTATTCTGATTCCCTAAACCGAGACGATAGAATCTTTCTCTCATCAGGGCCTCACAGAACGAAGGGGCACTTGAAGAAAATAGGAATGCGACAGCCAATAAAGCAAAAATGAACGGACGATTCATTCAACTAGCCATAGCGTTGGCAATCTTTTCCATTATCTCTGGCTGTGCTAGCAAACCGACAGTGCGGGAACACGACCTGAATGCCTGGGTTGGAGTTTCAGTGGAGGCGTTAGACAAACACGCCTTTTTCATGACCGTCCCGATGTTCCGCACTAAAACCGAGAACGGCACCGAAATACGGAACTATGCCTATGCCTATGACTTCCAGGAATGCTTTAGCAAGGCGGGAGCAAGCAACATTGGTGACTTCATTAACGAGGACGCCTTTATCACATGCTCAAGCAGTAGAATCATGTGCAATAACATTTTCTACATCAAGCAGGGAAAGGTCCTCGAATACGCGCCCACGGGTCGGTGCGACACAAATGAGAAACTCTATCCAAATACACAAAGCCTAGGATTCAAAAGCTAAGACGAGTACGCCACAAGTTCTAAGTCTCTCTCCCCTCAAAAGGCAATGTGCGAAGTAGGAGGCGAACCACATCCCTCACTCCTGCCCAATTTTTCATACCAACCAAATACCCATGGCTAACACTCTCTACCAACCAACTCTTTTTTAGATAAAAATTCCTTTTCTTTCCTCAATCATGCGGAAATATGAATTTTTCTTCATTTCCCCTTCATGGCCTCTTCATGTTGACGGGGTATGGTTATGTCATGAGTCAATGCAGCCATATTCATCTTACCAAGGAGGTTTTTCCATGAAACGTTCCAATTACCTGATTGTTCCAATGCTCGCCGGTGGAGTCTTGTTAATGTGGGGATTGGCCATGAGTTCCGAGGGCACCCATGGACCAGAGGACAGTCTTTTGACG
>JAQBGS010000354.1:0-7282 GCA_032128535.1 Nitrospirota bacterium | reverse complement strand
GGGTGTCAATGGTTTTGGGTCCTTTTCCCGAAAGAAAAGGACCTCGGCTGCCGGGCCGAAACCCGGTATCTATAATGAATTCAAGTAATTTCCAGTTAGTGTAATTTGGTTATAAACATGCATTGTGCGCTTGAGCAAAGCGGAGGTGTATTGGAATGATTTTAGGTGAGCTCTTTTTTGACCGAAGATATAGGTGGCAGCCTAGTTTCTTTTCGAAATATGCGAGGAGAGTGCCCAATGCCACCAATCAATCCCAGTCAAGACCTCTATTTCCCTTCCAAACGGGATTGGTGGATTGTTGCGTTGATTTGGCTTGGTGTGTTGGTGAGTGTGGTGGGTGGAATGGTGCCTTTGGTGGTCAGGGGAGCTTCTTGGCCCGAACTGGTCGTTGTGGGGAGTCTGCTTGTGGGGATGGATTCGCTGATGTTGTGGGTATTGTATGGAACAGGGTACACCATAACACTTGATGCACTTTTCATCCGATGCGGCCCAATATTGTTTCGTGTGCGCTTAGAATCCATTGAGTTCATTTTTCCGACGAAGAGTCCTTGGTCTAGCCCCGCTTGTTCCTTAGATCGATTAAGGATTGTGTATGGCCTTTCCCAGCAAAGCCTCATGGTTTCCCCTGCAGATAAATTAGGGTTTCTTTCCGCTATTGTGCAACTGTGTCCTACCTTAGTCGTTCTTCATGATCGGGTCCGAAGAAAGACGGACTCTTCTTTCCCAGCCATTGATCCGGCAATTCAGCCTCAGGTTATCACGTAGCCTCAGCCACAGTTCAGTGGTTTGAGATCAGGTGCGTTACTTGTCCGGGCAGGTCTGGTCTAGGATGTAATAGACCGGACAGAATCCGGTGAATCCGCTTTGCAGCAATGTGACCCCCAAGATACCCGGAAGCCAGAGCCAGGCCGGGTTCACATACACACCTAGCAGCACTCCCAGAGTAATCAATCCGCCTGCGATGCCATCATGGATTTGTCGTTTTCGATTCATTTTGGGATCTCCTCTAGGGTTGGAAAGAGTGCTAGGGGGCACCTTTTTGGGGACGTGAGACTGCAGAATGTTCATTCCATGTGATGGTGCGATGCTTACACTTTTTGTTGCAAAATTTCCTCAAGGGTGGCCGCCAATTCCTGAATAAGGAGCGGCTTCTGAAGGAGCCGTCGAATCCCCAGTTGCTGGGCTTTTTCAGGGGTCATGGTATGGCTGAAGCCCGTGTAGATGATAATCGGCAGGTCTGGGTTGAGGCGGAGCATTTCGATGGCGAGCTTTTCGCCCGTGAGTTTCGGCATGGTTTGGTCGGTAATGACGGCGTCAAATTGATGAGGGTCGGCTTGAAAAATTTTTAAGGCCGTGATGCCGCTGTTGCACACCGTGACGTGATAGCCTAAGTGTTCAAGAAAATGTTTCCCCATCGTTGACAGGGCTTCTTCGTCATCAACCAAAAGGATATGCCCCTGTTGTGTGGGGTAATCAAAAAGCTCCGTTTGGTCAGAAGTCATAATGGGTGTGGCATCGATATAGGGGAGAAAAACCGAAAAGGTCGTCCCTACGCCTATTTGGCTTTCCACGGTGATGGTGCCGCCATGAGCGACGATGATGCCATGGGCCACAGACAGTCCCATGCCGGTGCCTTCTCCCACTTCTTTGGTTGTAAAGAACGGGTCAAAGATCCGAGCCACCGTTGCAGAAGGGATGCCTGTTCCTGTGTCGGCAAGGCTGACTCGAAAATAGGGGCCTGGAGCCAGCTCAAGGAGTTTGCCCTGATTGTCCTGATCCAACAGGAGGTGTTCGAGTTTCACCGTGATGCGTCCGGATTTTCCACGCATGGCATATTCGGCGTTGGCAAATAGATTCATGAAGACTTGATGGAGTTGAATCGGGTCGGCCAACACCATGCCGGCTTCATAGGAAAAGTCTTTATGGATTTCGACGGTCGCGGGCAGGGTGGCCTGCATGAGGGTGAGCACTTCCTCAAGGATGCTACGAAGTTCTAGGGGTTGGTGTTCCGGCTCAGTTTGACGACTAAACGTGAGAATTTGTTTGATAAGTTCTTTGGCTCGCTTTCCGGCCACGAGTACTTGATTCAGGTACTCAAAGGCTTGATCCTTGGGAGCGATCTTTATTTGGGCTAACTGGCTGAAACCCAGCATGGCGGTCAGGATGTTATTGAAATCATGCGCAATGCCTCCGGCTAGGGTCCCCATGGCTTCCATCTTTTGGGTTTGCCGAAGCTTGGTTTCACTTGTTCGAATCTTATCTTCGGCTTTTCGACGTAAGGTGATGTCAGAAAAACTGACGACAGCTCCCACGATTTTCTCGCCTTCATGAATGGGGGTGCTGATGTATTCAATGGGGAAAGATGTACCGTCTTTGCGCCAGAGCATTTCCTCGTCTCCGCCATGAGATTGGTCCCTGAGGAAATCGCCATGGAGTGGACAGAGGTGTCGCGGATAGATAGTGCCGTCTTGCTTGGTGTGGTGCATGGTTTCATGCATCGGTTTTCCGAGTAATTCATCACTGACGTAGCCTAAAAGCTTCGCTCCGGACGGATTGATAAACGTGACGCGTCCATGCACGTTTAATCCATAGATACCTTCTCCTGCAGAGTTTAAGATCAGTTGATTCTGCCGGCTCATTTTTTCCAATTGTTCCGACGCCAATTGGCGTTCTTGAACTTCGGCTTCGAGAGAACGCTTTGTCTCTAGCAACGTCTTTGTGCGTTCTTTCACGGTTTGCTCTAAGGCTGAGGCGGAGTTTTGTAAGGTGGTTGATTGCGTTTTCAGCAAGCCAATCGTTTTCGTGACGGTGTGTTCCAAATGTTCTAGATCACCCTTGTGTCGAATCGTTTCGTGTTCTGAGGCAACTGGTGAAGCGGACTGTCCGTCTAATCCTGTGGGATTGGTCAGCGTGTGTTGTAGCTGATCAATAACTGATTGAAGAATGGTAGAAATATGGTTCTTGGACCAGTACAAGGTGAGAAGACCGGCACCAATGAGCAAGATGGTCATCAGGCCCATATTCACAATTAATTGGAGGTCTTGTTCATGGACGTTTTTAAGAGAAAGAGTTACCCAAATCCAAGCATCCGTTCCCTCGGGACCCAGCAGAGGGGCCACCATCTTCAGAAGGGGTTCACCCTTCTCGGATTTTGTATAGCGTAAAACTTTTCCCTGCTGTTGCTTCATCTCCATCCACCGTCGGTCTTCAAGGATTAGACCGATGCGGCTGGGAATTTGTGAGGCTATGATCATATTGTCGTGGTCGATAACGTCAATTCCCACAATCTCCGGATCTGGCGGATAGTTCATCAGCGCTTCTTGAATTCGGAAGAGATTATTATGAAGGGCGGCCCACCCTCCGATGGCAAAGGCCTGGGTAAAGGCTAAGACTTTGGTTTCAGCCGCATGGTAGAGCATGGCTCGTTGCTTGGAGAGCATGATGCCAGCCAAAAGAGTCATGATGATAAGGATGATGCCGGACAGGATGACGGTATGGCGAAATCTTAGATTGCCCTGCCATTTGTCGCGAAGGCGGGAGAGAAAAGAAAATGGCGATCGGGAGGGGTCTGTTTGGGGCATGACGGAGAAAGGATAAAGCAGATGGGAAGGGAAGTAAATAAGGGGAGTCGTCGCCCGTATCTTGACCGTCTCTAGGGGTGGGGCTAAACTCCGTCGATGTTGCGTTTCCGCCATGGAATAACTGTTTTACTGGTATGCCTCTTGAGCCAGACAGGTCTGGTGTTGCCGGTTGAGGCAGGTGCCCTTGTGAAGGGAACTGTGGCGTTTCGTGGGATCGTGCCAGTAGCAGAAACGATGCAGGTGACGGCTGATAACGAGCTCTGTGGAAAAGAGGCCCTGATTCAGGCCGTTCAGGTAAATAAGCATACGTTTATGACTGGGGCACTTCAGGTCTTCGATCATCCGTATTTTGCCGTCACGGATGAATTTGGGGCGTTTCAATTGTCGTCATTCCCAGCCGGTTCGTATTCCATTGTTGTTTGGAATGAAGCGTTGGGCAGTCTTGAACAAGAGATCACTGTCCCGTCACAGGGAACGATCCCCATCAATTTTGATTATCCGCTATGAGCGTTCGTTTTTATCCTCAGGAATAGAACATGCTTTACGACACCCAAGAACCCATCATCAAAATCCATTTCACAGGGCCAACCCAGAAAATACATATGCGGTTGTGTCGGTTGGTGGGACAGGCCGTGGCCGACTTTTCGATGATCGAAGCTGGCGATACTGTGATGGTCTGCTTATCAGGTGGGAAAGATAGCTATGCCATGTTGGATGTTTTGTTATCCATGCAGTCTCGGGCACCCATTTCTTACCAACTGATTGCCGTCAATCTTGACCAGAAACAACCGGGATTCCCCGAGCATGTTCTTCCTAAGTATCTGACAAAGCTGGGGGTGCCCTTTCATATTGAAGAGCAGGATACGTACTCGGTCGTGAAGGAACTAATCCCTGAAGGAAAGACAACCTGTTCGCTGTGTTCACGATTGCGACGTGGGATTCTGTATGGCTTGGCAGACAAGCTTGGGGCCACCAAGATTGCCTTGGGGCATCATCGTGATGACATGATGGAAACGATGGTGCTCAATATGTTCTTTAATGGCGCACTTAAATCGATGCCACCAAAATTGCGCTCCGATGACGGCAAACATGTGGTGATTCGGCCGCTGGCGTATGTGCGGGAAACGGACCTTGCCAACTATGCCACCTTGCGAAAATTTCCCATTATTCCCTGTGATCTCTGTGGGTCACAAGAAAACTTGAAAAGACAAGAAGTGAAAGCGCTGCTCAAGGATTGGGAGAGTCGCTACCCTGGATCCGGAGACAGCATCTTTGCGGCGCTAACGAATGTGCGACCTAGCCAACTTCTTGACCGAAACCTGTTTGATTTTTCCTCGTTAGCGCGGCCTGTTTAGTCACTCTCAATTTCAGGTTCTCGGCAACAGGCCACCACCAGCGGTCCCTCCTATTCTTGAGTCGACCGATTCCGTTCTTTTCTCACTGCGTGCCTACATAGGTCGACTTGTCTGGTTATCCCACATGATTTACCTTCAATTACTCTTTCTCATTATGGTGGCAAATGGGGCGCCCATCATTGGTCGGTGGTTAGTGAATGGGCTGTGGGCAACACCCATTGATGGTGGGGCTGTTTTCATTGACGGCCTTCCTCTTTTGGGGACATCCAAAACCTATCGTGGTGTGGTGTTTGCCATCCTGGCGACCTCTCTTGTCGGCATAGGCATGGGGTTGTCATGGGACATTGGGCTCATGGTTTCTATTTTGGCGATGATGGGGGATTGTCTCTCAAGTTTTGTGAAACGTCGCTTGAACCTACCTTCTTCAAGTATGGCCTTGGGCTTGGATCAGATTCCGGAAAGTCTGTTGCCCTTACTAGGGGTGTGGCAGCAGCTTTCTTTAACGTGGGAAGGAATTGTGGCCACGGTGGCCTGGCTTTTCCTCGTAGAGTTGGGGCTGTCGGGAATATTGCACAAACTCCATATTCGCAATCATCCCTATTAAGCGACCTCAAAAGTTATGACGGACGATCACTTTTCAGAATCTTCAAAGACGCCACTGATTTCCATTGGCGCCGCCATTGTCGTGGTGTTACTTGTGCCGGTGCTTCTCTATACCATTGGCCCTGAGGGGCCATTGAAAGTGGGGGATGTGGTCTTTGCGACAGACCGTCATCGCGTGAAGTTTGTCGACCCCACTTTTCCGCAGACTCAAGGGTACCAAGATTTCTGCATTCTGGAATCGCGGGTACAGTTGGTGGTGCAGAACATCGATACCATGCCAGGCCGGTCGATGGTGGCGGAGCCTATTGGAGTGGAGACGAGCGAGGTACCCTATTGTCCACCTCGAACCTCAGTTTTTCTTCAACCCTATCAAGCGACATTGAAAGCCAACCTCTGGAGAGGCTTGCGCGATACGCTCTCAAATTTGGTGTCTGGGAAATGATGGCGGACCGAAAGAAGAGATTCAATCAATTATGCCTTCAGCTTGTCCGTAAATTGCTTACGAAATTTGGCGATCTTGGGTGAAATGAGATAGGCGCAATAGGGTTGCGACGGGTTCTGAACGAAATATTCCTGGTGGTAGCGTTCGGCCATATAAAATGTGGATGCTGGAACGACTTCAGTCACAATGGGAGAATCGAAAATCTTGTCTTTCGTTAATTGTTCTATCATTCTTTTGGCTGTAGTTTCTTGTTCGGGCGAATGATAAAAAATGGCTGAACGATATTGGGTGCCCGAATCGTTGCCTTGCCGGTTCAATGTCGTCGGATCGTGAGTCCCAAAAAATATTTCCAAAAGTTCCCCAAAGGAGATCACGCTCGAATCAAACCGAATTTGGATAATCTCGGCATACCCGGTCGTTCCGGTACACACCGCTTCATACGTAGGGTTGGGACGTCCGCCGCCCATGTATCCCGACTCCACGGATTCCACGCCTTTGACCTGATCGAACACGGCTTCTAAGCACCAAAAGCACCCCCCACCCAAGGTGGTCAGTTCGCCTCCTTTTGATGCTGGTTGGGATGTATCTGTCATGCTGGACTCCTTTGTCTGAGACTCGTTGAAGGCATTAGGCCATTCCTGATGTTAAAGAGTTATACCATGGGGCGTGACCGTCGGCTACTCAATGGGACGTTATGCTTTTGTGGTGAAACCATCAAGCGAACGTCTTTGCTTTTTGCTAATGTGCCCATACTATGCGAGTGGTTTGGGCAACAGACATCCATTTAAATTTTCTTCAGCCGTATGAGCGAGCGGATTTCTTTGAGAGCATTCGAAGTCAGCACTCTGATGCGGTCTTCATCTCGGGTGATATTGCGGAGGCACCTTGCCTGCGGGTCCTTCTTCATGAAATGCAGCAAGCGATTGAGGTGCCCTTGTATTTTGTGTTGGGGAACCACGATTTTTACCATGGGTCCATTGAAACAGTCCGGCGTGACATTCAAGCCTGGTGTCTGACCCAATCGGGACTCACCTATCTCTCTACTTCAGGCCTCATTGAACTCACCCCCCAGACGGTCTTGATCGGGCATGATGGGTGGGGTGATGGACGATTGGGAAATTACCAGCAGTCTCCCGTCAGACTCAGTGATCAAGAAGTGATTCGAGATTTTCAGAGGCTGGACCGCGATGCGGTTCTGGCCAAGCTTCAGGCGTTGGGAGATGCGTCTGCCGCCTATCTCCGCGAAGTGTTAACTAAGGCCATGGACTCGTATCAACAGGTCATGTGCCTCACTCATGTGC
>JAQBGS010000353.1:0-3085 GCA_032128535.1 Nitrospirota bacterium | reverse complement strand
GGAATCCGTGCCCACCATGGTGACCTGCCGGGTTTCGAGGTCAATCCCCGATATCGTGGCTTGATGCACGTGCACGTTCGGGCACAAATGACGGATGGGATTCAGGATATGGCTGGGTTCAATCGCACAGGAGACCACTTCGGGCAGCATAGGTTGAAAGACGAAGTAGTTTTCCTGGTTCACTAAATGGATTTCGATGGCGGGATCTTTTTTTATCAGTCTCGCTAGCTCTCTCGCCAGGCTGATGCCGGCAAATCCTGCTCCAAGAATGACAACTTTTTTGGCTTCAACGATTGCCATACGATACGCCTTGAACCTGTTTTGCTTGTTCCCGGCAGCCGAAGGCGTTGGGGGTGAGGATGGATTGCGATCTGTATCTCAGTGTGTTCACGCGACCTCTAGCTGAACGGAAGGTTAAGGGGTGGGGTGAGTGACAGGTGCAATAGGGAGGTGAATATGAAAGGTCGTGCCCTGGCCTGGCTCACTGTCTACCGTGATTTTGCCCTGATGGGCGTCGATCACGTCTTTTACAATTTTGGTGCCAAGCCCGGTCCCGCCTTTTTTCTTACTCATGGCGCTCGTCGTAAACAAGCTATCCCGAATTTCTGCTGGCATGCCTCGGCCCGTGTCAACTACTTCGATCTGAAGGGTTTGATTCTCGTGGTGGATTTTCCCGCGAATCGTAATGGTCCCGCCGGAAGGCACTTCAGACACGGCGTTGTTCACCAGATTATAAAAGGCGTTGAACAGGCGTCCTTCGTCGGCTTGGATCAGCGGAAGGTCTTCAATTCCTTCATGATGGAGCGTAATCCCTTTTTCTTGCGCAAACAGTTTTAACGTATCAAAGACCGACGCCACGACGTGGGCCATTTTACAAGGGGAAAATTTTGGCGGGCTGCTGAGACCCTTGACGCAATCTGCAATTTCCTTCACACGATCTTGAATGCGTCGGGCATTATTGCTCAGCATTTCAATGACTTCGTTGCACATGTCATGGCTTTTTTGGGCTTTGGCCGGCACTGGGCTTTTCATCTCGGCAAAGACTTCATCGATTTCGACTTGTAGCAATGAGGCCCCACATACCACCGGCATGAGCAGGTTTTTCACATCATGCCCAATGTCCCCGAGAATGCGGGCGACTTCGGCCAACTTTGCCTCTTGAAATAAGCGGGCTTGTTCGATGGAAAGCGCCGTGAACGAGGCGATAATGCTTAAGATGGCCACATCATCCTGATCTAAGCGACCGCCTTGTTTATTCATCACTTCCAAGACACCAATAGGATGGCCCTCCCACCGTTTCAGGGGGAGCGCTATCATATCCTCTGTGGTAAATCCCGTGTTTAGGTCGATTTCTTCAAGGTGCCGTTGATCGCCTTTGACGTCTTGAACCACCATCGGCTCGCCCCTGGCAAACACCGACCCCGCAATGCCTTCCGTCCATGGGAATGCCGTTCCGGGTTGAGGCGCCTTGTCCCCAATGGCATGGTAAAACACCAATTCCTTGGTTTCCGGTTTGGCCAGTAACACGCACCCGGCTTGACCATTCACCACCTCCAGAGCAATCTTCAGGCCCTGTTCAACCAGCTCTTCCACGCTCAGATGTTGAAAGAGCGCTTCACTGATTCGCCGTGCCGCGTCCAACTCGCGTTCCCGTCGATCATGTTGCGGTGAAATGGTCACCGGGTGTGTCTTGGTGGGTTCAATGTCAATGGCCA
The DNA here is from genome assembly GCA_032128535.1 of Nitrospirota bacterium. Lineage (GTDB taxonomy): Bacteria > Nitrospirota > Nitrospiria > Nitrospirales > UBA8639 > Nitrospira_E. Next base: position 1,370 of record JAQBGS010000353.1, on the reverse strand, counting down.
TAGAGATGAGTAGTCGTCACGACTCCTGTCTTTCAATAGGATTAGGTTGCAAATTGATCTTTAAACAGTTCATGGCTATTGGCAGCCTTCTTCACGGCCTCGACCAGTTTTTCCGCTTCAATGGGTTTGGTCAGGTATTCCACAATGCCTTGCTTAAAGAGTTCATTCGCATCATTAAAGTCCGGATTGCCGGTTAACACGATGACGGGGACTGAAGGGAACTGTTGCCGGAAGTAAGCGATGGCTCCCATCCCGTTCACATTGGGCATCTGCATATCACAAATAATGGTATCGACTGCTAGCGGATTGTCTCCTGATCGAATAGCGTCGATCCCTTTTTGTCCGTCTTCGGCTTCGACCACATCAAACCCGGCTTGGGTTAACGTTAGCCGGATGGTGCGCCGCACATCTGCTTCATCGTCTACCACTAACACTCGCCCTTCAGGCATAGTACCCTCCTTACGAATTGTCCAAAGAAACGTGGACCCTGTGAATAAAGTGGTATGGGCGTGTCTCGTTCGGCCTCTAGGGAGAACCAACGACGAGATGTCCGACCACTGGATCGTTGCAAGCAACGAAATGGAACAACTGCTTAGATTGTTATGCCGTGGCGTGGGCCACACGCGTTCCTTTTGTCTGAGCCCAAGGCAGTCTCAGGAAGCATGGACCCAACGAGACCTACGGGAGGTAGATGAGGTTGGAAGCGAGATGAACCGCGTCTCGGATGCCGTGTGAGTAAGCGGGGTACTCCACCGCTTGCCGTCAGGGTCTCCGATAGTTTGCCCGTGTAATAAGGATAAACCTGTGGATTGTCACCGGAATAGATGGAATAAGTCAATAAAGGGAGTGGGAAAAACCACTTATAAATAGACGTTTCCAGTGGGGTTCCAACCCGATCAATATGGGTAAGAAATATCAAGAGAATGGAGGGTGCAACTCCTTGGAAAGACAATCGTGATTGGAAGGCCACGAGGAAAAGCTCTATCATAAGGCGTTTCAGGTAGAAGGGGTCTGCCACTGAGAATTGGGCTCAGGCGAGTCGGGAACAACGTGTGGTGAAAACCGTCTATTCGAGAGAAAATCCATCCTCTTTAAAAGGGAGAGACGTGCTCAAGTTCCTTCAGCGGTCCTCCATCGTCCATATTGGGGTTATGACACTGGCCGTATGGCTAGCCGTTATGGGCCTGCGGAACCAGGGTCTTTTGGAAGGGCTGGAGCTGGAAGCCTACGATTGGTCCATGCGGCTTCGCCCTCATCAAATAGGTGAACTTCCACCCATTACACTGGTGACGATCACGGATCAAGATATTCAAGCATTAGGCCATTGGCCCATTTCCGATGAGATTCTGGCCAAGGCACTGACACGCATT
>JAQBGS010000352.1:0-2609 GCA_032128535.1 Nitrospirota bacterium | reverse complement strand
GCTTCAACGAACTGCGCCGTCTTGGCGTAGCGACGTTCAATGCAGCGATCGCCTCAGCAGCCTGGACGACAGACGGATCCATTTCGACGACATCTAATTCCAATTCCGGCCAGTTTTTCCCTAACCATTTTGCCAATGATCCTCCGCCATGCCCTAAAATCAACCCTCGCTTGGGATTCGCTACGAGTGGCAAAACACCCATCATGACATGGCTATAGGGCAACGCAAGAGATGTCGGTGCCGCTTTCCACATCACCGCGTGGAAGGTATTATCTAAAATGAGATAACGAAATACATCATTTTCACTCACCCGAACTTGTTGGTACGGACTATCTTCCTGATGAATGGCCGGAGGCAGCACCATCACCGGGTGAAACCCCATCCAGGTCACCCCACCCAACACCGTGAACAACCCCACTTGAAGGACCAGAGATAGTTGACGAGATTGCACAGTCCAAATGACACCCAGAATCATCAGGACCACACCTAACACCGCAACCAGCGTCGTGCTCCCCATCCAGGTCAATAAATAAAAGGATGTTCCCCAGGTTCCCATCAAGCTCCCCATCGTGGAGACCGCAATCATCCCGCCCGTATGCCGTCCGAGATGCCCCATATCGGCAATCGCCAGTCGCAACAGGGCTGGAAGCACACCACTCAATCCAAAGGCGGGAATCCCTAACAACGCACTGGCCGCAAAACAAGGGCCCCAGCGTGGATCCTGAATCAATTGGAACACTTGAAAAACCACAGGCTGACCCGCCCATGCTAAAAGCAGCGTCCAACCTCCGGATGCCAGTAACAGGCCAGCCATCACCCGCTGGGGAGGATACCGATCAGCCAACCAACCCCCAGCCGCATATCCGGTACTCATGGCTGCCAACACAACGCCAATGAGCGCCCCCCACACAAAGAGCGAACTGCCGAACACCGGCGCGAGCAGACGGCTACCGACAATCTCCAACCCCATCACCACAGCGCCTGTGGTAAATGCCGTCGCAAAACACCACCAACGTGGTAGGCTAATAGGACTAGGAGATTGCGAAGAACGTGATGGTGTCATACGAGATTACGTGTCAGGGGCAAAAGGGAAATGATGCTAAAGCATGACCTCCAGAGTGTCAATTCACGCATGTCAGTCTTTGGAGAAACGAATTATTTCCCTTCAACTCTCTGAGCCTCCAAACATTCCACAGCTTGTCAAGATGGAACTCCTTCCTCTAATTCGGTAACATTCCCTTTCGGATGACCCAATCCACTTCACCCCCATCAGACTCCTTGTCTCCACAAGGTCCCCAAGGAGAGACCCACCAGATTAGTCGAGCCGCAGGCTTGATCGGGGCTGCCACGTTCTGTAGCCGCATTCTGGGCTTTATTCGCGACATCATCTTGGCCAACTTGTTCGGGGCCAATGCCGCCGCCGATGCCTTCTACATCGCCTATCGCATCCCGAACCTATTACGGGAACTGCTTGCCGAAGGTTCCATGTCTTCGGCATTTATCCCGGTTTTTACCGAATATCACTCCACACGGTCCAAGCAGGAAACATGGGAATTGGCGAGTGCTGCCTTTACGACACTCCTAACTCTTGTCACCATCGTCACGCTCCTCGGCATCCTGGCTGCCCCAAGCCTGGTCTGGATGTTGGCTCCCGGGCTCCATGATGACACCGCGCAATTAGCCACCACGACACTGCTTACCCAAATCATGTTCCCCTACCTCCTCTTCGTGAGCCTGGCCGCCCTGGCCATGGGGATCCTCAATGCACTTCGCTCCTTTGCCATTCCGGCCTTGGCCCCAGTTTTTTTCAATGTGTGCGTCATCGTCTTTGCCCTGGCCATTTCCCCATTGTTTGACCAACCGATCGTGGCCATCGCTATCGGAATCGTGGTGGGAGGGTTGGCGCAATTTCTCATTCAATTACCCGGATTACACAAGAAGGGATTTTTACTCTCCTGGAATTTCCATCCGACCCACCCGGGCGTGAAAAGAATGGGTGTGTTGCTCATTCCGACGCTTTTAGGCTTAGCCGCCACGCAAATCAACTTAACCATTAGCACCATCTTAGCCTCGTATTTTGAAGGGGGCCCGACTTATTTGTTCTATGCGATGCGGCTGATTCAATTTCCATTAGGGATTTTCGGTGTCGCCATGGCCACAGCGATCTTGCCCAGCCTGTCTTCCCATGCCGCCAAGGGAGCCCATGACGAACTGCGCGCGACGGTAAACTTTGGCTTGCGAATGGTGTTCTTTATCATTTTGCCATCGATGGTCGGGCTCATGCTCCTCAGAACTCCAATTATTCATCTCTTCTTTGAACACGGGGCCTTTTCTGCTCTCGATACGATTGGGACTGCTTCGGCTGTGTTGGGATTCTCGGTTGGACTGTGGGCCTTTGCCAGCTACCGGATATTGGCCATGGCCTTTTATTCGCTACAAGACACCCGAACTCCAGCCGCCGTGGCCGTTGTCTCTGTCGGGATCAACATTGGATTATCCTTATGGCTCATGACCCCACTGGCCCATACCGGATTAGCACTGGCTGCCGGGTTAGCCGCAATAGGCAATACCCTGATACTTGCTACGATATTGGGACGACGTCTTCAGGG
>JAQBGS010000351.1:0-5822 GCA_032128535.1 Nitrospirota bacterium | reverse complement strand
GGGAAAAACCACCACCTCTATCGGGTTGGCGGACGGGTTGAATCACATTGGGGCCAAAACCATTGTCGCGATCCGCGAGCCAAGCCTCGGCCCGTGTTTTGGGATGAAGGGCGGAGCCTGTGGCGGGGGCTATGCCCAAGTGGCACCAATGACGGACATCAATTTACATTTCACCGGAGACTTTCACGCGATTACGGCGGCCCACAATTTACTCGCGGCCATGGTCGCCAACCATATCCATTGGGGGCACAAACCGCAGATTGATCCGCGACGGGTGACATGGGGGCGGGTGCTGGATGTCAATGATCGATCGCTGCGTTCCATCGTGACGGGGTTGGGGGGGAAAGCCAATGGCTACGCGCGTGAAGGCCGTTTCGACATTACGGCGGCCTCGGAAGTCATGGCCATTCTGTGTTTGGCTTCTGATCTGAAAGATTTGGAACGGCGGTTGGGCAATATCAAAGTGGGAAGAACCGCCGACAAGGACATGGTCTTTGCCCGGGACATCAAGGCGGAAGGGTCCATGACCGTCTTACTCAAGGACGCATTCAATCCCAATCTTGTGCAGACGTTGGAGAATAATCCTGCCTTGGTGCATGGCGGGCCGTTTGGGAATATCGCCCATGGCTGTAATTCTATCGTGGCCACGAAACTGGCACTGAAGCTGGCTGACTATGTGGTGACGGAAGCCGGATTCGGAGCGGATCTGGGGGCGGAAAAATTTTTCAACATCAAATGCCGGAAAGCGGGGCTCACTCCAGCCTGCACAGTGGTGGTGGCTACAGTGAAAGCGTTGAAACTGCATGGTGGAGCCCAAGAGGATACTTTGGGCAAAGAAGACCTGACAGCGCTTAAGCAAGGCCTTCCCAACCTTGTGCGCCATGTAGAAAACATAAAAAAGTTTGGCGTGCCAGCCGTCGTGGCCATCAATCAATTCACCCACGATACGCAAGCTGAATTGGATTTGGTTGAATGGTCATGTCAAGAATTGGGAGTGCAGATGGTGCTCTCCAATCATTGGGCCAAGGGTGGGGAAGGCGCGGCGGCCTTGGCAGAAACCGTCAAGAAGATAGCCGATGACGGGTCTTCAAAATTTTCGCCCTTGTATCCTGATGATGTTCCACTCGCGGAAAAAATGTGGACGGTCGCTCGGGAAATATATCGGGCTGATGATGTGGAGATTCCTCACACTGTCCAAGCGCGCCTCACTGAACTCGAAAAACATGGCTATGGCCATTTTCCCGTGTGCATGGCCAAAACCCAATATAGTTTTTCAACCGATCCAGCCTTAAAAGGAGCCCCCACAGGGTTTACGGTGCCCGTCCGGGAAGTGCGACTGGCGATGGGTGCAGAATTTGTCGTGGCCATTACCGGGGATATCATGACGATGCCCGGTCTGCCCCGTGTTCCCGCCGCCGAAGCTATCCGCTTAGATGACGATGGCCATATTGTCGGCCTGTTTTAATCATTATTCTCTTCCTCTCATTTCTTCTATCAATTGCCCTTCCACCAATTTTGGGGTGAACGGGAAATGTTCGGCATGCTCATTCCTATGGTACATTGCCGGAAGGCGACTTATGAGTAAATTTTCTCTCCAATCTGACTATGTTCCTAAAGGTGATCAAGGCAAGGCCATTGCTGCGTTGACGGCCGGGCTGGAACAAAATCTGAAGCATCAGGTTTTGGTGGGAGTGACCGGTTCAGGGAAAACTTTCACGATGGCCAATGTCATTGCCAATGTACAACGGCCAACATTGGTTGTGGTGCACAACAAGACCTTGGCGGCTCAACTGTATCAGGAATTCAAATTTTTTTTCCCCGACAATGCGGTGGAATATTTTGTGAGCTATTACGACTATTATCAGCCGGAGGCCTACATTCCCACCACGGATACCTATATCGCCAAAGACTCTGCAATCAATGACACCATTGACCAGATGCGGCATGCCGCTACGACGACTTTGCTGCAACGCAATGACATCATTATTGTGGCCTCGGTGTCGTGTATCTACGGGTTAGGTTCGCCTGAGGTCTATCATGACATGTTGTTGTATCTCGAGCCGGGTATGGAAATTCGGCGGGAGAAGATTTTGGCGAAGTTGGTGGATATTCAATATTCGCGCAATGATCTGGAATTGCAGCGTGGAATGTTTCGCGCGCGCGGCGATGTGATTGAAATATTTCCTGCCTCGTCCGATTCCAATACGGTGCGCGTAGAATTGTTCGGCGATGAGGTGGAAGCACTGTATGAAATCGATCCGTTAACGGGAACGGCCTTGCGTAAACTTCCGAAAATCGCCATTTACCCTAAGAGCCATTATGTGATCGCGCCAGATCGCTATCAACAGGCCATCGAGGGCATCGAAGAAGAATTAGATGAGCGCGTGGCCTATTTTCGCAAAACCAATCAATTACTCGAAGCGCAACGTATTGAGCAGCGGACGAAGTTTGATTTAGAAATGATCCGCACGATGGGCTATTGCCATGGCATCGAAAACTATTCTCGTCATTTAAGTGGACGGCAGCCGGGTGAGCCGCCGCCGACTTTGTTGGATTATTTCCCCAAGGACTATTTGATGATCGTGGATGAATCCCATGCAACTGTTCCGCAGTTCGGCGGGATGTACGAGGGTGATCATTCGCGCAAAAAGACCTTGGTGGACTACGGCTTTCGCCTGCCTTCGGCCATGGATAATCGACCGTTGAAATTTCCTGAGTTTGAGCAGTTCATCAATCAAGTCGTGTATGTCTCTGCTACTCCCGGTCCCTATGAATTGAAGCATGCGCAGTCGGCGCCGGTGGAACAAATTATTCGACCGACCGGGTTGATTGATCCAGTGATGGAGGTGAAACCTGCCAAAGGGCAAGTGGAAGATTTACTCGGAGAAATTCGCCAGCGGGTGGCCTGCGGACAGCGGGTGTTAGTGACCACATTGACCAAACGCATGGCCGAAGATCTGACAGAATATTATTACGAACAAGGCTTGAAAGTGCGGTATCTCCATTCGGATATTAAGACCTTAGAACGGGCAGATATTATTCGAGATTTAAGGCGTGGGGTATTCGATGTGTTGGTCGGGATTAATTTATTGCGAGAAGGCTTGGATTTGCCAGAAGTCAGTTTGGTCGCCGTGCTTGATGCCGATAAAGAAGGCTTTTTGCGTGGCTATCGGGCGTTGGTCCAAACGGCGGGACGTGCGGCGCGGCACAGTGACGGCACTGTGATTCTCTATGGCGATACGGTGACGAAGTCTATGCAGATGACGCTCGAAGAAACGGGGCGGCGGCGCACGATTCAATTGGCCTATAACAAGGAACATGGCATTACGCCCGAAACAATCAAAAAACGTATCCATGATTTGGAATATCAATTAGCCGAAGCCGACTATGTGGAACTGTCAGTGGCGGCAGAAACCGAAGAAGTCTACGCATCCGAAGGGGATTTAGAAAAGCGAATTGTGGCGTTAGAAAGGGACATGAAAGCGGCAGCCAAGGCCTTGGAATTCGAGCGAGCCGCGAAACTGCGCGATACCATACGACTGCTTCGCCAAAAGCTCCTCAAAGTCGGTATTTAAAACATTTATTTATTAATTAGGGGTCAGACTCGAAATTATCTGCAGAAGCTCTCCTGGGTCGGCGTGACTCATTAAATCGAGTCTGACCCCTAGTGGTAAATTTTCTGGTAAATTTTATGGATTGGTTGATTAAATATGCTTGTAGAGGTAGGCGCCGAGGAGCATGCCCAGGACGCTGAGTAAGTTAATCTTGAGTAGAAAGCCCAGCGTGAATTTGACGAGAACTAAATTGACGGAGACGGGTGGATCTAAGCCTAAGCTGAGTGCTTCTCCGAAAATGCTGCGAACCATTCCCTGTGGGGACACGATCTGAAGAATTTCGCCTAAGATACTGCCTAAGAGGCCGCCGATAAAAATGAACAGCAGTAGGTATCCGCCACTTTTCTTTAACACGACGCGGCCTGCAAAATAGGTTGGGTTTGTGAAGGAAAATTCATAGAAAATGGTCCCAAAAGATTATGTGATTTTTTTTTGGAGAAACCTCGGTTCTGCTTAGGGTAAACTCCTGAATACCTTAAGGCAATTGTGAAGATCCGTCAAGAAAAAATTCATCGTACCTCATCTGAAATTTTGCATGAGTTCTCAGGAGCTACAGAGGCGGGTTTGGACATCTACTCTATTGAGAATCGCATGGTGCCCATCTTATTCATGGTGTTCACCATATAGCCCACATACACATCCACGCGATAGCGGCCCGGTTGCCACGTGCCTCCTGGGGCAAAAAACTTGAGGTAGCCACTTTCGTCTTCCAATGCTAGATCTGCACGATCTTCGTCAATCCATTGGCTGGCGTCGCCATCTGGAACTTGCTCTGGAAAGAGGCGCCCAATGATTTGAAAAGGCGCAAGATGTTCATGGACGGCAAAGACCAGATGGACGGCTTTAGCTGATGGCGGGAACGTGTCCGTTGGATTGACGGGAACGAGGATGTGGCCCCGCCGGGTGGTTCGATCTTCTTCCACGCTTTCGGCAAAGGCCAAACTTTCAAAAAGCCCCCCTGGTTTATGGTCGGAAGTCGGAAGGTTCGGAGAGCTGGAATAGTTCTTATAGGGTGCGGATGTTTCCGATGGAGTTTCATCTTCAAAAAAATCGGGTGGTGAATCAAATTCGGCAAAGCCATGCTGGGTTTCATGTGGTTGAAAGACGGTAGGCGGAGATGTCGGGGGAGAATCTGCTGACCAACCGATGGTCCCCATCAAAAAAAACACGATGCCGGTTAGGTATCCTAATCGACATATCAAAGAAGAGAGATGTAGTTTAAGGGTATTCATAGCGGTCGCCGTTTTATCAGGAAATTGAGAGAAGTCGGATGAGCACAGGGTTCTTTCTTCCTGAGGTTGACCAATGATACCGTGGTTCCTGATGCTAGGCATTGCTCTACTCTTGTAAAGGGGAGAAGGTCAAGCATTCGTGAGTCATTACCTTGCGGCCTCAAAAGCGGCTTTGGTAGAATTTTTTCCTTTCTACGCATTTTTATCTATGCCGGTGCGAATCTTGTGGGAACGGCCATTATCCATATTTTTTATAGAAAGACGATAGGTCCAAATTTATGAGTGCACTAACTGCCAAAGATTCAGATGCCCTTCCCCAACTCGTCGGGGATTTTCAACCCGTTGATAAATGGCAATCCCATATTAATCGGCTTTTTTATGGGTTGTTGGGAACGCGCGTGCGGGAATTCTATCAAACCTTTGCGGCAGCGGACTTTCGTCTGGGCTACGCGTTGGCGGAAGATTATTGGAGACAATGTGTTTCGCGGAGACAAGCGAACAAGGAAGAAAAAAGCTTGGCGCCTCTCATCGTGATGGAGTGGGGTGCGGGAAATGGCAATTTGGCCGCCTGTTTTTTAGATCGTCTTCAAGCGTTAGATAGCGAACAAGTCATCTTTCCCAGGGTTCACTATATCTGCGTCGAACAGGAGCCGGTGCTGTTGGAGCAGGCGAAACAGAATGTTGATTTAGCCAAACACAAGGATCGTGTGTCCTTTGAATGCAAAGCGGTTGAAGGCCTCGCCTCGTTTGAGGACGGCACCGTGGATCGCATCATCTGCAACGAACTGTGGAGCGAGCTGCCCACCAAGTTGGTGTTGCGGAAAGAAGGCGAAATCAAAGAAGAACAGCTTCGTCCAAATTTAAATGAAAAGCGGTTGGCCGAATTCCCCGATTGGCAGAAATTTGTCGAGGCCTTTGATAAAGGTGATCTGGATGCGCTCCACACATTCCCAGCGTTTTTAGGGGATTTGGTGTG
>JAQBGS010000350.1:0-3109 GCA_032128535.1 Nitrospirota bacterium | reverse complement strand
AAGCAAAGAACATTTACAGCAGCTCGCTAAAGAATGTGGGTTTCAGGATCATCAAATTTGCATTGAACAAGAACATGAAGACATTAATCTCTTTCTGGTTCTCACAAACTAGAAAAACGACTGAGCCCAATTCAAAGGAGTGAGAGTAGGAGGATATATGCCAAAAAATCAGATAGGTCGCACTGAAGAAACTTCCGATTACAGGCGAGGGGGAGTAAGAGCGCTCTGAGTCATGGGTCAGAATTCCCTAGTTTCGCGCTAGAGGATTTCGCTCACTCATAACACCGTTTCTTGCAAAACAGAATTAAGGACAACGCTTAAATCAACAAGATTGAAGGGCTTGGCGACCCTTCCCTTAAATCCATACTCTTCATAATTTGCCAAGACAGGGTCATTTGAGTAGCCACTAACAACAATAGCTCTCACTTGAGGGTCTAATGACAGCATTTCTTTAACGACCTCTTTCCCACCCAGGCCTCCAGGAATTGTTAGGTCCAAGATCACCGCCGAAAATGGGGTTCCGCTGTCTTGGGCTTGACGAAACACACTGATGGCTTCTTCCCCATCAGGAACTGCTTGGAAGCTATATCCACAAGTCTCAACCATTTGCCCCAGCACTTTCCGTATTTGTGGTTCATCATCCATGATGAGGATATTCCCATGACCAAATTTGATATCTTTCGTACTCGGAAGGGGTTCATTTTTTTCAGGGGACAGCGCCGGCAGCAGAAATGAAAACCGACTCCCAACCCCCATTTCAGACTCAGCCCACAGTACCCCACCATGGTTTCGAATAATAGAATATGACGTGGCAAGCCCCAAACCTGATCCAGTGGCTTTTGTTGTAAAGTAGGGGTCAAATATTTTTCCTAAGTTTTCTTTGGAGATCCCTATTCCTTGATCTTTGACCGTAATGAGAATCCATTGATTATGTAAAGACACCAATTGATGGCTATGACTCAGCCGTTCGCCCTCATCCTTATTGACATTTTGAGCCTCAATAACACATTCTCCGCCATGTTCCATTGCTTGCCGTGCATTAAGGACAAGATTATGAAGCACTTGGCAGATTTGCCCGGCATCAACATTGACCGCCCATAGGCTCGGTGTAATACGAAATACGGACCGAACTTTTGATCCCGCCAAAACTAATCGAGCATTTTCTTCCAAAATATTCGCTAAGGACACAATGTTTTTAACCGGATCTCCTCCTTTAGAAAATGTCAGGAGTTGGCCCGCGATATCTTGCGCACGAAGGGAAGCTTGCTCAGCTTCGGCAATTCGTAAATAAAGGGGATGCGCGGGATCTACCTCATATTTGGCTAAAGACAATTGCCCTAAAATAGCGGTGAGTAAATTATTAAAATCATGTGCTAAGCCTCCTGCCAAAAGACCAAGCGACTCTAATTTTGCACTACGCACACGCTCCTCTTCCCATTTTTTTCGTTCGGTCACATCCTGAGCTAACCCAATGATTCGCGAAATATTCCCAGTCGTATCTTTTAAAGGATACGTTCGATTATGGACCCATCGAATTTCTTTATCCGAGCCGATAACCCGATATTCAATATCAAGACTTTTCCCATCCAAGCGCCTCAAAAAAAGGTTTTCGACTCGTCCGCGATCTTCGGGTGCCACAATGCTCAGCCAATCAAATGGATTATTCATCAGCTTTTGAGCATTTCCACCCCACAGGCGTTCATAGGCCGGGCTGACATAGACCATGCGCTGTAATTCGATATCCCATATCCAAAACACACTATCGATCGCTTCTGCTAGTTGAAGAAATTTCTCGTCGCTTTCCTTGAATGCCAATTCCGCTGTTCGCACATCTGTCATATCTCGACAGATCATTAACACCGTTAAAATCTGTTTACCAATGGCCGGCTCTGGGAAAAACCTTACTTCGAAACATCTCATCCCACGGTATGTTGGGTGAGATATCTCAAAAGTTGTGGCTATACCGCTATCCAGAACTTTGGCAATTTTCGCCTCAAAAACATCCCCAACTTTTTGTGATAACCCTAATTCTTCAAGACGTTTCCCCAAATATTTTTCCGGCGGTAATGGCTCGAGGCTATCCCACCATCGGTTCAAATATAGGATCCGATTTTTGTGATCAATTCGCCCGATAAAATCGGGAAGATTTTCGGTTAACGAGTGAAGTTCTTGATCCCAACGACGCAATTCATCACGGACTTCTTGATAGTGGGGGATCTCGAGTAATAATCCCTGACAGACTTTGCTCTGCCCCTGATCGTCCAAGGACATGACGCTATGTTCTTGAAGCAAAATTACGCGATCGTCGTTGGTCAGGATTCGGTATTCGATGCAGATCACGGCTGGCCATGAAACGGGTTCTGCCCAGGCGCGCAAAAATTTATTCCGATCTTCCGGATGTATACAGCGAAAAAAGGCTCGAGAATCCGACAGTAATTGTTTTGGAGTTAGTCCAAGGAGGGCCTGAACATGCGGTGTGACAAACTGAAACGTTCGATCTAATCCCTTTTGAACACACCGATAGAATACGACAGGAACCTGATCGAAAAACGACTGTAAGGATCGTTCAGTAGCATCCATTAGGATAACATAAGACTAGATTCCGCTAGACAATACATCACTGCCCATTGCCAGCATTGTACCAATTTCTCCTTTAGGAGAAAATGGATTCAGAATCAGAACTCGATGTAAGCTGTTGGTGAGAAGAGGATGAAAGAGGGAAAGATCCGACGAGATGTCCTTGGTCATTGGGAATGTTGAAGGGTAGTTGAATTCGAAATCCAAGAATGCAATTCTTGTCGGTTAACAGCCGAAAATTTCCAAAGTGGCGTTGAATGATCTGAGCCGCGAGAAGGACCCCTTGAGTCATCGATGGATCAGGAATTTTCCCAGAAACTCCAGCAAAGTCCCAACTATCCACTGAAATCAACGCGGGATTCGAACTTGGCAGATTTGACTTCCATCCTATATCGACCTGAAACCAATTTTTCCCAAAGGATTGGGTGTCGACTGAAGTCTCAATGGTTAATATCTCGGCCACGGTGCCTGAATCCTTTAGGAGAAATAAGAGGCCATTAAAAATAGCCTGCATGAGTCGTTGACGATCCAT
>JAQBGS010000349.1:0-8270 GCA_032128535.1 Nitrospirota bacterium | reverse complement strand
CTCTTCATTTCTGAGGGTCAAGATGCTCAACCCTGCAGACGATGGCCCCTTCAGACAATGTTGCCTGAACTTCCGCCCCAACCATCGTCTCTGTTGATTTTTTGAGAACTTTTCCAGTTCGAAGGTCTTTCACAATACTATATCCCCTTGCCAACACTCCCAACGGACTTAATTGATGCATTTGAGAAATTGCTAATTTGGCGTGATGGCGCTGAAGAACCACGAAATTTTGCATTTCTTGGACCAAGTGCCTATCAAGCTCAGCCACCCTCCCTTGTTCCCGACGGATCGTCATGAGAGGATTGGCTTCCCAAATCGTCGATTGTTGTTGAAGCAACAGAATCTGGATATGGCGGCACCACTGCTTTACTTTTTGATACAGCTGCCGCTCTAACTCATCTACCCGCTGAACGAATTTCCCGATAATCAGACGAGGTTCAGGCAGTCGTTTTTGACTCTGCTGCACCCTGACCGTCAAGGAATTCACAAGACTCTTGAAGGAACGTTCTAATCTGATGCGATGATGACGCGCCTGTTCTTTGACGATCGCACAGTCTGGAACCACTAATTCCGCAGCGGCAGAGGGAGTGGGGGCGCGACAGTCAGCAGTCAAATCGGCAAGCGTGACATCGGTTTCATGCCCGACCGCCGATACGATGGGGATGTCGGAAGCGGCGATGGCCCTGACCACCTCTTCCTCATTGAAGGCCCATAAATCTTCAATAGATCCTCCTCCACGTCCAACAATCAAGACATCCACTTTGGCAATCTGAGGACTCAATTGATTGAACATTCGAATCGCGGCCGCAATTTGCCCGGCAGCTGCCCCCCCTTGGACCGCCACGGGTGCAATGAGAATCTGAGCCAAGGGCCAACGTCGAGATAGTATCGTTAGCACATCATGAAGCGCAGCGCCAACGGGTGACGTCACCACTCCAATACGTTCCGGGAAAGCCGGTAATGACTGTTTTCGAGAGGAATGAAATAACCCTTCCTCTTCAAATTTCGCTTTCAGTTGCATAAAGGCCAGTTGCAACGCACCCATCCCTTTAGGCTCCACCCCGTCTAAGAGCAACTGGTAATCTCCACGAGGTTCATAGACAGTGAGACGCCCAAACACCAAGACCTCCAGTCCATCTTGAAGAGCAAACTTGACGCGTTCAGCTTGACTGCGAAACAACACGGCTCGAATCTGGCTGCTCCGATCTTTCAAGGTAAAATAATGGTGCCCTGAAGAAGGGCAACGAAGATTTGAGATTTCCCCTTCCACCCACACGGAGCGAAATTGCTGTTCTAAATTTAAACGAATCTGCTTCGTGAGTTCTGAGACAGTCAGTAAAGGCGGGAAAAGCTCTGGCACGGGAAGGCGCTATTCAAACAACCGAAGACGAGTAATTTTGGTGGTTTTTTTTGTGGTGGGATCCAATTCCACGACCGCGGCACTCAAGACTGACGGCCCTTGTGCGACTTCAAATCGTCGAGGCAATTGTGTCAGGAACTTTTGAATCACCAAATTGGGTTTCATCCCGATCACGGATTGCACTGGACCCGTCATCCCGACATCCGTCAAATAGCCGGTACCCTGAGGCAATATTTGTTCATCAGCCGTTTGCACATGTGTATGGGTTCCAAGGACCGCAGACACTTTGCCGTCTAAAAAATAACCCATGGCCATTTTTTCTGATGTGGTTTCGGCATGCATATCGACCAGAATATAGTCACACTGTGTCGCCAATTGAGACAATTCGCGTTCGGCCACTCGAAAAGGGCAGTCCACCATGGGCATAAAGACTCGCCCCATCAATTGCACGATGCCTAGGCGTTCACCCTGAACGGTTTCAATGACGCACGTCCCTTTTCCTGGTACACCGTCAGGATAATTAGCCGGACGAATCACACGAGGCTCCTTTTGCATATAGTCCATGGCCTCCCGCTTATCCCAGGCATGATTTCCTAAGGTAATAGCGGAAAGACCGAGGTCGAAGAGTTCTTCAGCAATGTCTGGAGTGATTCCAAATCCACCTGCCGCGTTTTCTCCATTTCCCACCACCAAATCAATGTGGTGGTCTTCAATGGCCTTCGAGAGGTGTTTTAACAAGACTCGACGACCAGGTTCCCCCATAATATCTCCGATAAACAACACATTCATACGTCGTGGCTATCAGCTCCCTCCCGGTTACTTGGCAAATTCGATAAATCGATTTTCACGAATAACGGTCACTTTGATTTGGCCGGGATAGGTGAGTTCTTGTTCAATTTTTTTGGCTAAGTCTCTGGAAAGCGCAAAGCTTTCGGTCTCGCTCAACTCGCCCTGTCTGATGATCACACGCACTTCCCGGCCTGCTTGAATCGCATAGGCTTTATCGACACCCGAATACCCCGTGGCCAACGATTCCAGTTTTTCTAACCGTTTCACATAGGCTTCTAATGTCTCACGTCTGGCACCCGGACGAGCCGCTGAGAGGGCTTCCGCCGCCGCCACCAAGACCGCCTCGGGGCATAGCGGTTCTACTTGTTCGTGATGAGCCGCAATGGCATTCACAATGAGTTCAGACTCACCCCACTTTTTGGCCATTTCAGCTCCCAGCATCGCATGAGTACCTTCTTCTTCCTGGCTCACGACTTTT
Organism: Nitrospirota bacterium; assembly: GCA_032128535.1. Lineage (GTDB taxonomy): Bacteria > Nitrospirota > Nitrospiria > Nitrospirales > UBA8639 > Nitrospira_E. The sequence goes on along the minus strand of JAQBGS010000349.1, from coordinate 5,643 downwards.
CCAATATCATGAAGCAAGGCCCCACGCTTAGCGAGCTTCACATCTAGCCCCAACTCCGCGGCCATAATCCCGCAAATATAGGAGGCTTCCCGCGCATGGTACAAATTGTTTTGCCCATAGCTCGTGCGATATTTCAGCCGTCCTAACAATTTGACAATCTCCGGATGAAAATCCGACAGGCCAACCTCAAAAATGACTTTTTCGGCCTCTTCTCGCATCAGTTTGTCTATATCCCCTTTGACCTTCTCGACAACCTCTTCGATCCTCGTCGGGTGAATACGACCATCCTGCATCAATCGTTCTAACGAAATTTTCGCCACCTCCCGACGCAGGGGATCAAACCCTGAGATAATGACTGCCTCCGGCGTTTCATCAATAATGAGATCCACCCCAGTCGCCGCTTCCAAGGCCCGAATATTCCGTCCTTCTCGACCAATTATTCTCCCCTTCATACTATCATTCGCAAGAGGAACGACGGAAATGGTGGCCTCATTCACATAGTCTCGGGTAATTCGCTGAATTGAACGGGTCACAATTTCGCGCGCGTCGCGATCTGACGTCTCTTTGGCTTCGTCCAAAATCCGTTTGGTCAGGAGGGCAGCATCCAACCTCGCCTCGGTTTCAATCTCACTCAACAATTGGCGCTTGGCTTCATCAGTCGTGATCCCTGCCACCTGCTCCAAAGCCATGCGATGTTCCTTAATCGACTGGTCACAAATCGCCGTCTTCTTGGCCAAAGCCTCTTCCTGCCCCTTAAGAGCTTGTTCCTTTCTCCGCATCTCCTCATCCCGCTTATCAAACTGGCTGACCTTTCGCTCGAAAGCTTCCTCTCGCTGAACGAGCTTCCGATCTGCTGCTTGAATTTCATTGCGTTTTTCCTTTTCTTTCGCCTGGAGCTCAGATTTCGCCTGAAATAACAAGTCTTTAGATTCAATCTTCGCTTCCTTAACCAGATTCTCCGCTTCCCGTTGGGCATTCTGGATCAACTGCTGAATTTGATCTTCGGCCTCCGAACGTCGCTTGCCGTCCATATGTTGTTGGAACATTTTGGACGAGACAAACCCAACTGCCAGTCCCACTACACCTACGAGTATAGGAATTAGTATGTCCATTGTTTGACTCCTATTTATTTCCTTTTGCACGTATGATCAGAAAAAGGTTCGCCCTTGAACTCACCACCGCGCAAGGTTGTCATACAGAAACCACGAAAACCCTCTAGGTCAGGGAAAGAAAAAAGGCGGGACAGGAGAAAACAACCGATCTATCTAGTGATATCAGATAGAAATCGGCGAGAGGAACCAGGAAGATGAAGGGAACGAGTGGAACGTCTTAGCGCCCTATGCTGTTCAGCAACACGTTCAGATTGTACCCACACATGCTGCCGTTCGAGAACAAGGAAAGGTCCCGGTTTTACTAAACACCAATACATTGCATGCTTCAGATCGAAGGACCAGCTATTTTCCTTGAAAAGGGCCTCTAATGACTTTACGAAATTTGATTTCCAAAAATACCATTCACTCGCACATAATCGTTTCCAGCATCGTTCAAGCGCCATCCCCATACAACCCACTATGACCAAGAAATATCCTGTCATCGTGGGGTCCCCATTTCTTTCCCTCACAAAGGGAATATTCCTTTCTTTCTTTGAAATTCAATAACTTATGAGGAGTAAAATATCAGAATACGCCCTCGTATTTCAATAATGAGGAAAAGGTACGAGCATCCTTCGTAAGGGCAGGAACGCCCTTACGAGGGAACCCATTGACACAACCATCTGTTTTGAAAGGAAATATTCTGCTGATATTAGAAGAAAGAGTGAATCCGCACGAAGGCTTAGGTCGGTTGGGAGTCTAAGTGCTCGTCAATCACTTCCACGAGGAGTTGTGCCCGACGCTCCATCTCACTTTCTCCCGAATCTCCTTGCCGCTGCTGTCGAAAGAGCTGATCTGTGACATTGATCGCTGCCAAAATAGCAAGTTTGGTAGGGGTGCTGGTTCGCGTTTGTGTGGCAAGGGTTCGCATTTGCGCATCAACATATTCGGCTAACTCATGAAAATAGGCCTCATCGCCCTCCCCTTGAAGGGAGAATCGATGACCAAAGACTTCAACCTCAATGGTCTTTGCCATGACTCCGTTCCGCCGTTACTCGCTTGAACGGTCTAAAAATTCAAGCTCGTCGAGCACTTTTTCTATTTTCGAGCGAATGGTGCTCCGTTCGTCTTCCCAACCCTCCGACATATCTTGCTGTTTGGCTAATCGCTCCCGGGTCGCATCAAGTTCTTGCTCCAGATGCGATTTATCCTGCCGTAATTCCACCACCAAATCGAGTAATTTTCGCACGCGAACTTCCAATTTTTCCATTTTTTCGACGCTCACGAAACCCTCCTTTCACATAGGCCCAAACGAGCCGGACTATAGTGCGTCTAACAAAACCTGTCAAGAGAAATGGGGGGACAGGATTGACCATATAGCGTCCGGTAAATTCGGTAACTTCCTACCACTCGTTTAACATAGCCACGGGTCTCCCGATAGCCAATGAACTCCACAAATTCATCAGCCGGACGGTGGCCATTTTTGACCATCCACCGTTGTACAGCCTGGGGCCCCGCATTATAGGCCGCGACGGCGTAAATGATGTTTCCCTCAAATTCATTCAGCAATTGTCCTAAATAATGCGTCCCGACTTGAATATTTTGCTGAGGCTGATACAAGCGATCAGAATTATATGTCGAATCCGACAGGTGCAATTGTTGGGCAACATTTTTAGCTGTCGCGGGCATCAGTTGCATCAGTCCGATCGCACCGACTGGAGATACCACTTGAGCGCTATACAAACTTTCTTCACGAATCAACCCTGCCACGAGAAATGGGTCCACATGCTGTGGGACAACTGATTGGATAATAGTTTGATAACCCATAGGAAACGCTCCAGGCCAAGCCGGAGAAGTTGGAGGCAATTCCCCAGTTCTCAAGGTCTGCCCAAAATGCCGAATGGCCAAACGGATTCCGATATCATATGCTCCAAGGCTTCCGGCTAAATGCACTATTTGCGGGAACATTTCTGGGTCCTTGCCATAACTGGCATAAATCTGCTCAAGCTCCTGGAGAGCCTCATGGGGTAATTGAACCGCCTGTAGGGCGATGAGCCTTTGATACTGAACATCATGTTGAAGTTGAGCCGATATTCCATTTCGCTGAGAATCGGTTGAAGGCAAAACAGTCCATGAATGTGATTCCCCTCCCGTCGAACCCATTCTGGCTTGTGCCAGTTGCCCATAATAGGTCAAGGGATACGCATTGATGATCTCTTGAAAATACTGGAGGGCCACAGGCATATGCCCCAGATGCTCTTCCGAGCGAGCCAACCAATACAACGCTCGCGACATTGCATGCATGAAAGAAGTCGAATGCGGATTTGTAGTTTTTTGAATAATCTTGCGAAAGGTGTTGATGGCTTCAGGAAATTGCTCACGTTGGTACTGGATCCACCCCACTTTCCACAAGGCTTCAACTTCCTTCGAAAGTGTGAGCGCGACCTGACCAGCCTTCTCATGAGCCTGCACCGCTTCAGGCCAACGATCATGATCGTCTAACCAGATCCCGTAGAATGTATAGAGCTGGGCTTGTTGGTCCCCCGTGAGCAGATCAACCGGCAAGGTCTTGACCAGATTCTCTAAGGCTTCCCCTTTGCCTTGTCGCAAGTAAGTCCGTCCCAACCAAACCCAGGCTTCATATTGTCGGGAAGAAGGAGATGAGATGAGCAACTTCAACGCCTGCTCGGCCTGATCGTAGTCCTTCAACCGAATCAAGGCCATAGCTAACTTATACTGGGCGTGGAAAAATTGGGGGTACTTCTGGGAAACAGCCACAACTTGCTGAAACTCCTTAATGGCCTTCCTCAATAAACCCTCATTATAAAAAGACATCCCACGCTGATAGCGCTCCCCAAGAGTCGGCACAAAAAGCTGGCCTCCTTCCTGGGTCAGCCATTCTCCCGCCTGAAGACTTTCCGGAGCCAACGGAAACTGCCACCACAATTCTCGAAAGCGCTTGATCATTTCTTCTTGTTGTCTCGCCTGCCCCGCACAAATTCCAATTTGAAATACGGCGCGAGCCGCTTTGGAATGTTGCGGCCCAACTTTCAAGGCTTGGGACAACACCGAACGAGCCATTGGGCAATCACCAACTTTTGAAAAGATTGCGCCACCCTCATACAGCACATCAACTCGAACAGGTGACTCGTGATGACCATCGGTAAATCCCTGAACTACCTTCGTCGCTTCCTGCCATAAATCCGCATTCACATAGGCCTGAAATAACCAAAAGTGGAGATAATCATCCAAAGCAGGAAAATCAGAAAAGGCACTCTGCAATAAAGGAATGGCTTGAAGTGGATTCACGGTCCGCAGGGCATGCCCATAGCGAAGCCGAGCCCGCGAGGCCCAAACGGTTTGGCCATAGGCCGTGGCCAACTGATGAAAAACTTCCTCGGCTTTTTCAGAATGGGGAGAGCCAGAATCGAGCTGATCGAGCTCTATCAATAATTCAGCAAAACAACGTTCCGGGTTATGGCAAGGGACTGAAGGCGGATCAAGCGAAACGACTGGATAGGGGTGGGTGAGCATCCCTCCCACTAGAAACAGTCCACAAACCCATGGACGAAATCGCATACTCACCATCGCCTTTGTGAAGGGAAGGGTTCGGTGCGTAATTTTATGCCGTCGGTATGGCGTTCACTCTTGGAGAATACTTCACAAAAACTCTACAGACTTTCCACGAAAATGCCAACTCAGGAATATAAATTCCATTCAAACGGAGTCGTTGAGAACCGGCCCTTGAGGAAAATATGTGATGTATTTAAGGAAGGAAGGGATATCTTAACCGAAATCGAATGAGCAGATCCAAAACCCATCTTTATTTGATGGTCATAGACTCTTAATGGGGCCATTACACCGAGAGGGGAGAAATCTCTCGCATCCATCCTTGCCAGAGTGGGAGATGGTCCCATAATCCTAAATCCAATAGGTAGGCTTCGCCTTCCCACCCCACCACACCATCGCCGTCTTGGGCAATCCCCCCTCCTTCTAAGACATTGGCAATATAGACAGCCGTCAATGGGCAAAAACCAGAATGGGGAGCATGAAACGGTTGATCATGAAACATCACGATATCCAGAAGATCCTGTGGGACACCCCAGCGAGCTAAAAATGTGGTTCCGCTTTCCGCATGCGTCGTCCCCAAAAGATTTTTCTCGATGGTCCCGAGCTCTTGTCCTCGACATTGCGCGAGATCGACGACAGCCATAAATACCTGGGGCTGCTGAGTCAGAAAAATGAGCAGCCCAATATCATGCAATAGCCCCCCCACAAAGGCTTGCCATACAACCTCTGGATCGACCTGTTGGCTGATGGCAATTTGAGCCGCCATATAACCCGTTCGTACGCCATGTTGCCATAACGCCTGGATAGAGAACGGAGGAATTCCAAATCCCTCTGACAGTGTGAATACTTCGACCCCAATGCTCAACCCGCCCTCCAGATGGGAGGGAAGCGCCCCAACTTGGGCCGTTAATTCATGGAAATATTTTTCCAATTCATCGGTGTTGATTAGAGAGAGTTCCGTCGCCCTAGGATCCCTGGTCAT
>JAQBGS010000348.1:0-9029 GCA_032128535.1 Nitrospirota bacterium | reverse complement strand
CCCATCCTGGGACGACGCGCATTGAAGAATCTGAATATGTTGTTGAGAGAAAGGATGACAAAGAAATATGGAAATACCATCATATAAAGAGCTGTTGAAACTCATGTGGTTTCTGGTGTGGCGGCATGTGATCATTCTCATGTTTGTGAGCATGACCGTCGGATGGGCCGTCCCTGTGATCTTTAATAGCACCATCTCGGAAGACTCTCAATATTTGTTAGAAATCTGTATCTATGGTGTCTTATTTTTTGGCATTACCCCATTCATATTGAAAACCCTGTTTCAAAAACAATTCCAAGGCTTTCAAGTCATCTTTCAACGCGACACCGAGACACCATCACCTTCTTCGTTATTATGATCGTTCATAAACCCGTATAAATCTGACCATGAAAATTGCTACCTGGAACGTCAACTCCATAAAAGTCAGAATTCCTCACCTGATGGAATGGGTGGCGAAAGCTGATCCGGATGTCGTCCTCTTACAGGAACTCAAAACAACGGAAGACCAATTTCCCAGGATGGCCATCGACGAATTGGGGTATAACATGGCCGTCGTTGGGCAAAAAACTTACAATGGCGTGGCGATCCTCTCCAAGATGCCCATTGAGATGGAACAGACCTCCCTCCCGGGTGATTCCTCTGACGAACAAGCCCGTTATGTTGAAGTCGTGATAGGAGATGTTCGGATTGCCTCAATTTACCTTCCTAATGGGAATCCGGTTGGCACGGAAAAATTCTCGTACAAACTTAAATGGATGGATCGACTCATCGCTCATGCCCGCTCCCTCCTGACCTTGGAGGAAGTCGTGGTCTTAGCGGGCGACTTTAATGTGTGTCCCACCGATCACGATGTCTACGATCCAAAAGGCTTTGCTGAAGACGCACTATGCCGACCGGAATCCCGAGCCCGCTTTCGAGAGCTCTGCCACTTAGGTTACACCGACGCCCTTCGTGCGTGTCATCCAGAACTGGGGCTCTACACCTACTGGGATTACCAAGCTGGGCGATGGAATCGAGACGAAGGCCTGCGCATCGATCACCTCATGCTCTCCCCGCAGGCGGCCGATCGGCTGGTCACGGCTGATGTTGATCGCACTCCTAGAGGAAAAGAAAAGCCTTCAGACCATACCCCCCGTCTGGTGTGAACTACGTTCGATATAGCCCACTGGGGCTTAGAACTCTCCGGCACTCCTGGAGAAATCAAACACCATGGTTGGGGAATTTCCTGGCCATCATTGGCAAATTGAGGAAAATCATCTCTTCTTTTAGGTAGCCAAAATTGCTATCCTTCAATATCGTCTCGTTGAGTGGCGCCTCTTTTCAACTAACCCCCAGACTACGTACATATGGACTCTATTAAATTCGGGACATCCGGTTGGCGCGCCATTGTGGCGGAAGACTTTACGGTCCAGAATGTCCGCATCGTCTGCCAAGGCATTGCGCAATATTTGCGCCAACAAAAAATTGGGCAGCAAGGCATTCTGATTGGCTACGACGCTCGGTTTTTAGGAGAACGCTTTGCCAAGGTGGTAGCTGAAGTCATGGCGGCCCATGGCATCCCCTGCTTACTGTGCGATCGAGACACGCCGACTCCGACGATTTCTTATCATGTGATTAATCGGAAATTGGCTGGTGGGATAAATATCTCAGCCAGCCACAATCCACCTGAATGGAATGGCATCAAATTTACCCCAGACTGGGGAGGGCCGGCGTTGCCCGAAACCACCAAAGCCATTGAGCTACGGATTTTGCCCTTGTTGCATGGCGAACACCTCAAATGGACACCATGGGAACGTGCGCAAAGTGACGGAATGGTGCGCTATTTTGATCCTCAGCCGGATTATCTCAAAGCACTAGAAAAACTCGTCGACCGAGACCGCATCCGCAACGGGCGCATCCGTGTGATTTTTGATCCACTCTTTGGCACCACACGCAATTATCTCGACGAATTTCTTCGAGGAGCCGGAGCGAAAATGGCGATCCTGCATCATTGGCGTGATCCGTATTTTGGCGGATTTCGGCCTGAACCCACGGACGAAACGTTGCAAGAATTAAAAGACACTGTCTGCAAAGAGGGCGCGCATCTTGGGCTCGCTACCGATGGAGATGGTGATCGGTTCGGAGTCGTGGATGCGGACGGGACGTTTATTCAAGCCAATTATATCTTGGCCGTTCTGTTAGATTATTTGATCAAAAGTCGGCAATGGACGGGAGCGGTCGCTCGTTCAGTCGCCACCACTCATTTGATTGATGCGGTGGCTGCGCACCATGGCTTGTCGGTGCATGAAACACCGGTGGGATTCAAATTCATCGGAGAACTACTCGCCAAAGGGGAAATTGTGTTCGGCGGTGAGGAAAGTGCCGGCTTGTCGATCAGAGGCCATGTCCCAGAAAAAGATGGAATTCTGGCTGGGGCGTTAGTGGCGGAAATGGTGGCCTTTACTGGAAAGACCATTCAAGACTTGTTGAAAGATCTGTTCGAGAGAGTGGGAGTGCTCTATTCCTCGCGAGAAGACCTGAGCATCAGCAAACACCTGCAAGAACAAATCAAACAGGTCATTGACCATCCCCCAACGACCTTTGCCGGAATGGAAATCACTCGGGTCAATAAATTAGACGGGTGTAAATGGCTATTCCCAGATGGCAGCTGGTATCTCATCCGGCCTTCAGGAACCGAACCCATCATTCGCTGCTACGGCGAAGCCACCACCCCTGCACGGCTAGAAGAAATTATACAAGCCGGCAGGGAGGTACTTCAAATACCTAAAAACTAAATACGTAGACGATTCCATCCCACCTGCGATTTTCGAACATTCTTTAGTTTTCTAAATTTTTATCCGTCATTTTCAATCAAGCCACCGACAACGCTTCCACCGTTAGCGCTTTTTTCCCAGCGGCTTTGGCGGCACGGGCTGCGCGCTTTTCTTCAATTTTTTCTAATTCGTGATCGACCGCATGAAAGGCGGCACGGATGGCTTCCTCGAACGTTTTGGATTCTTTTCTCGCCGTCACTGTCCGTTTAGGAGGGAGGGTAATGACGACCAACGCTTGGGCGTTATCGGCACCTTTTTTATGATGGGCATTTTTGGTAAGGGTGACGCGGGCATGGGTGGGACGAATGATTCCGGATTCTAAGGCTTGAACGCGCCGTTCAATTTCGGCTTTCCATCGTGGAGTCATGCCAACGTTTCGGCTTTCGATTTTAATATCCAGCGGTTGTCCAGTCATACAAACTCCTTCCGTCACTCGTGTGATTAAACTAAATCGGAACAGCGTTTTCTCTTGTATGTGTTCACCTTGTATGGACGAGAATACCTCCTATTTTTTTGATTGTTCAAGATACCCATATTGTAAAAATTATTCCGAGTTGCGTCAAAGTATTTGAGCCTATTTCCGTAACAATTGTGAACTTTGGTAGACTGTTGGTGCAGATCAGATTGAGACCCCCATATGGTCAATTCCGAAGAGAATATCGATCTACAACGAGCTAAAAGGAGGTCCAACATGTCGTTAAATAGGAGGAATCTCATGAAAGTCGGAGCCGCATTGAGCCTCGGAATCCTCGCCAAATCCTTAGGCGTCTCTCTGGCAGCCAGTAATCCTGTCCCGGAGAATTCGGGGATTCAAAAAATCACGAAAACGGATGAAGAGTGGAAAGCCCTCCTTGCACCCGAACAATACCAAGTCTTACGCCAAGAGGGGACTGAGCGACCATTCGCCAATGAATATCATGATAGCAAAGCCAAGGGGATCTATGAATGTGCCGGGTGTGCGCTGGCACTGTTTTCCTCTGAGACGAAATTTGATAGTAAAACTGGCTGGCCCAGTTTCTGGGAGCCCGTCTCACCGGAGGTTGTCGAAACGAAAACCGATTGGAAAATTATTTATCCTCGAACAGAGGTGCATTGCGCGCGATGTGGCGGACACCAAGGGCACATATTTGACGACGGCCCACGGCCAACTGGATTACGCTATTGCATCAATTCCGCCGCTCTGAAGTTTGTTCCAGCCTAGCAGGAAAGATTAAGAGGAAAGTGAGAAGGGAAAGGACTGGTTTCCTCAGAACGGCCTTCTCACTTTTCCCTTCTCACGTTTCAAAGTGAAGCGAAACGGGCATGAATCAATTGCTCCACAGCTGGGAAATGTCGTTCCGGTAAATTCCGAAAGCGTTTCCGGCAATCGGCAATGGCCTCCTCAACTGACCCGTAGTGTTTGGAGGTGGGGACTAAATTATTCGTATATTCCCTTAGGCGCCCTTCCACCACGCGCACAAACCTCTCAGTTCCAGCCAACGCCAGTGCCGCCGCATGAACATCGCCTTGGCAGTCCATGAGGGCCTGAAACCCCAGGCCTTTTAATCGTTGAGTGACGGTTCCGCGATCCCAACCTAACACTGCCGCGGTTGCTTGCATGTCAAATTGATGGAGACGCAAACACTCCAACACCATGGCGTCTTCTCGTTGACCTAAATCGTCCTTGACCCAATTGCCCCCACCTGTCGCTGGTCTCGGTCCTTCTAAATTCAACTCTGACTCGGTAATGACGGACCCATTGGCCAGAGCCACCGCTTGCGCGATGGTCTGTCGCAGCTCACGAATATTGCCTGGCCATTGATGGGCCATCATGGCATCCAATGCCCCTTGCGTAAAAGCCAAATCGGTTCGATGCTGCGATTGCGCACAGTGCCGCAAGAACGACTGGGCTAACAGCACATGGTCGGCTTGACTCCGATCACGAAGAGGGGGAAGTGTCAACACAATGCTTCGTAACCGGTAATAGAGATCCTCTCGATAACGCCCTGCTCGCACCTCATCTTGCAGATCACGATTCGTCGCAGCCACAATACGAACGTCAACATGTGTGCCCACACTCTGCCCCACTCGATGGAATCCTCCATCTTCCAAAAATCGTAGCAGTTTGGCTTGTAAGTCGAGAGGGAGATCACCCACTTCATCTAAGAAAAGAGTGCCGTGGTGTGCCGATTCTAAAAAGCCGATACGGCCGACCGCTCCGGTAAACGCCCCTTTCACATGACCAAACAATTCTCCCTCAAATAATTCAGCACGGATCGCGGCCATATTCACCGAGATAAAAGGTCCATGCCGCCGAGGGCTTAGCGCATGCGCCGCTTTGGCAAAGATTTCTTTGCCTGTTCCTGTTTCACCCAATAACAAAATGGGCACCTGAGTCGCGGCCGCTTTCTTCAAATTCTGAAAAAGTCGCAGAACGGCAGGGTCACGAGTCACGATCTGGAAGGATTCGCATTCTTGAATCAGCCCTTGTTCATCTGCCTCTGAAAAACGCTCTAACGGAGTGACGGGCATCTGCTGCCGAAGATCTTGTAATTCCTCTTGCAGACGTTCGATCTTTCGACGAGTTTCCTGAACCTCATCGTGATACTTATTCAATTGGGAACGCGAGGCGTCCTGAGCGATCTGTAATTCCTCAATCACGGTCCCAGATTGATTCGAATGATGCTGAGCTTCGGACAGTTGCTCTTCCAACAATCGAACATGATTTTGTTTCCCTGATAATTCATGTTCGAGTTGCGTGAGCTGCTGTTCCCTCATGTCAATTTCTTGGTGCACAGTCGATCGAGACAGCCACAATTTCCACGCACTCACTCCAACAATCGTCATTCCCACGGCCAAACCCATACTGAAAAGTGGCCAAATCCATCCCCATCGGAAGCCAAGCAAGTAAAGCACACTCACAAACAGCACCATCATGACCCCACTGATGAAGCGGAGACGGCCGAGAGACAACTCACCCAACATTGAACCCAGCACCAGCAAACCTAAACTCACCGCTAGGGAAAAGGCCACTAGAAATGGGGCGGGCACTACCCATAAGTTTGTCAAATAGGCATTGGCCAATTCCGCATGAAGAAGAACAACCGGCACCTCGGAAACCTGGGCTGCAGAAGGATTCATTCTGATGGATGAGTCAGCATAGAGAAACACGATCTTTCCCTGGAAAAGATGAACCAGCTTTTCTGGCTCCCCTGCTTGAACCAATTTCCAAACATCAGTGAATGGATACGTAGGGAATAGAGACTCGCCCTTCTGTTTTATCGTGCTTGGGACATAGAGAAAAGAGCCTACTGTTGGAACCGTGACCCTCGTTTCGGCTAAAGAGGCAGTGGCAATACCAAGCGGCAGCTTAGAAGAACGTAAAGAAGCTGCGGTAAATGTGTTGCCTCTAACCGTCCCTGAATCATTGAAGGGCGTCTCCAAATGGCCGGTTCGAACTGCCGCTTGTGCCAAAGCCGGAGGGACCGAATCAGGATAAACCACCGTTCCCACATGTTTCGTCATTTCAGCCAATTGCACGAAACCCGCCAACCCGCCACATTCCGATGCCACAGGCAGGGAAATATCAAGCATCGGGGCAATGACGGACGCCCCGGCCTGATGAAGAGCGCCGATACTAGCTTCCAACACAGGGAGATTCCATCGTCCCTCTCCACACAGAGCTTCACTCTTTTCCTCAGCACGCACCAGGACAATCGATGGCGCAATGGGTTGCGAAGATCGATGTGATAGTTGCCAATCGGCAAGCCATTGCTCCCCTTGAGGAAAGATGTGCGAGAACCCAAAGCTCACGACTGTGCAGAACACAACAAATGTCGAGGCCATTAACACCTCTTTTACTGGAGGATTCATCCGCCGTTCACTCATGATTGGCCTAAGACCATGGTTATTTTCCTAGAGACTGACAAGCCTGCCGTAGGGCAGGAAAGTTTTCCTTTGGGGTCGTTGCTTCAATAAGCTCACACCCAACCGGATCCCCTTCCTTCGCCACCTGGAGCCAATATTGTTGAAGAAAAGAATCCTGTGGAGCCAATTGTCCAGCCACGCCATCGACAAACCACTCGCGTAACGTCTGGTGGGCCATGGCATCCAAGGCCAACGCCCGTTCAACCATCCACTGGAGGAACACCTTCGAGGAGGCACCGCGATTCCAAACAGCAGCATTCTCGGGCCATGCACTCGCCCCCAATTGAACAGGGGCCTGATTCGCCAGATCTTGCCGAATCAAGCTAAATCCAGTCAGCACATCCTGTTGTTCGGTCGGAGTGAACTGCTCTCGGTGAAGTCTTCGACGCAATTGCGCCAACTGATTCTGAGCCGTTCGAGTCATCGTGTCAGGAATCGCGGCTCGACTATTGCGAGACCACCACAACATCGCCAACGGCACATTGCGATCCACCCCATTGCCATTCACATACATTGAAGCCAACAATCCCTGGGCATCACGTGATCCGCCTTCCGCCGCTTGACGCAGTGGGTCCACCGCCTCGCTCAACTGATTTTGCGCGCGCAGCACGAGACCTAAATGAAACAGCGCATCCACAAAGTTCGGGGCAATCCGGACCGCCTCCCGAAACGCCTGGACCGCTAAGGCCAATTCCCCTTGCTCGGCATGCGCCTTCCCAAGGGAAAAATGAAGATGCGCCCAGTGAGGTTGCAGGTTGGCAGCAGTGTCCAACGCCACCACGGCCTCATTCCACCGCCGCTCAGACATTAGACTTAAGCCAAGCAGGGACCAGCCTTGAGCCCATTCCGGCCGCTGCTCAACCACCCATTGAAATTCTTTTGTGGCATCTTGGAAATGGCCCATCGATGTCAGCGCTACCCCTACATTGACATGGAGCCAGAACGTATCTAAGCCAAACGGATCCTGCTGAAGGGCTTCTCGCCAACGATACGCCGCCTGTGCCCAATCCCCCATGCGACTCCACGCCACTCCCAACAACAACCGAGCCGGAGTGAAACGGGTATCCAAAGCCAGCGCATGTTCGAATGCGTCCACGCTCGCCTGCGCCTCGCCCTGTGCCAATAACGCCACGCCTAAATGGAAATGTGCAGAAGCCAAATCAGGTTGAAGAGCAATCGCCTGCCGGGCATAGTCAATGGCCTCTAGATTATTTCCTTCCTGCACAGCCAGGAGACCCAGATTGGCATAGGCTCTGACTTCATCAGGATTCAATGCCAATGCCTTCAGCCACGCTGCCCGCGCCAGGTCATATTCATCGGATTCATAATGAGCCTGCCCCAACGCAACATAGGCCTGCACCCAATCCGGCGCCAAAGAAAGCGCCGCCTGCAAATGCGCCGTGGCCACAGCCGGATTGTTCACCGCCAGAAAACCCAGACCCAACGCATAGAGGGCTTCAACAAAATTTGGTTGAATATGAAGTGCGGCCTGCCATTCCTTCATCGCCTGTTCGATCCGCCTATCCCGAACCAAAGACACGCCATAGTTATACGCAACCAAGGCCGAGGCGGAATAACGTAACGACCCGGCCGCCGGATCCAGTCGTTCAGCTTCAGTCCAGGCGGCGATCGCCCGGGTTAGATCTCCCGTTTTGGCGAGCGCCACACCCAGGTTATGATACGCATCCGCGTAGTCCGACTTCTGATGAACGGCCTCGCGAAACTCATCAATCGCCACATCCAATTCATCCGTCAGAAAAAAATCCATCCCAAGCCGCAGATGCTCTTCCGCCGAATCAGATTCATCAACGGTCAAAGGCAACGGTTCCTCTACTGGTTCAGCAGCAACCGCTAAAGCGCCAAGAGGCCATCCCAGGCTACATAGCCAAACACTCAGCACAATCAAAACAATCTTTGACCCTACATGATTGCTCACATGTCTCACTCCGCTATACTCCTGTTTGGAACATTGGCAAGGATTAGACAGTCGACCCCTATTTGGACCAACTACCTGTCCTTATCACTGTATTAAAAAATAGAAAGGATTTGAAGGGTAACCAACAGATATTTGCCCTCTCCTCATAAAAAAGGATGGGCAGCAAATAACCAGGGTAGGGTTTTGAGGGGTGAGATCTATCTGCAGTCAGAAGGATGTTGGTGCCGAAGGCGGGACTTGAACCCGCATGGGTTTCCCCACACGCCCCTCAAACGTGCGTGTCTGCCATTCCACCACTCCGGCACTCGGCGTGGGCGCAAACCTCAATGCTAGAGTCGGCGCAGGGGCGTGTCAAACGCGAGCGCGCTTCAGGT
>JAQBGS010000347.1:0-4917 GCA_032128535.1 Nitrospirota bacterium | reverse complement strand
CTGGGAACGTCACGGTCATCAGTGGATGTTGGAGACCATGTTTCACGAGGTGCCGTTACCACTCTCATGGCCGGTATATGTGACCCACCAACAAGCTCAAGCCTATACGGATTGGAAAAGATTGGCGCTTCCTACGGAAGCGCAGTTTCACCGTGCGGCCTATGGAACGCCCTCTGGTGTTGAGCTGGAATTTCCCTGGGGTGATGGGCCGGTTCAGGCACCGTATGGGAATTTTGATTTTCAGGGGTGGAATCCTCGGCCTGTTACAGCAGATTCACAAGGGGACAGTGCGTTTGGTGTTGCTCAACTCGTCGGGAATGGTTGGGAATGGACATCAACGACCTTTCATCCCTTTGAGGGCTTTCATCCGTTAGCCACGTATCCTGGATATTCTGCGCGATTTTTTGATCAAGATCATTTTGTGGTGAAAGGCGGCGGGCCGTTGACCGCCAGCCGGTTGCTGCGACGATCGTTTCGAAATTGGTTTCGACAAGGCTATTCTTACGCCCACACCAGTTTTCGTTGCGTCAAATCCTAAGGGGGGCTTCGTTAAGTCACGTCCCCTTCGCTCACTTGAATGTTCGTCCATTCGCATCTCAATACTTTCAAAAAATTCACGATTCCAAGCTTAATTTCATGAACGTCCATTCTGCTTGTTATGACCCGCGTCGCTGGTGGGTGGATCTCACAGGAGTGTGGCAGGACACTCGGCTCATTGTCGTCACCGCTCAAATTGCCGCGATTTATGCGGCTATTCTTATTCCGTTCAAAGCCGGTATTCCGATCATTCCCGGATTTGTGGAATTGCGCCCTGCCAATGCTATCCCAATTGTTGCGTCCTTGTTGTTTGGTCCTGCGGCCGCCTGGGGTGCCGGCATTGGCAATATTATCGGGGATTGCTTCGGGACGTTGGGTCCAGCCAGTGTATTTGGTTTTTTAGGTAATTTTCTCCTTGGCTATCTTCCGTATTTGATGTGGGGGAATTTGGGCTTGCTGTCATCGGGGCAGCCCCCGATGGTGAAGTCTTGTCGACAAGGCTTGGAATATGGACTGGTTTGCGTGGTGGCTTCCGGAGCATGCGCGGGAGTCATTGGGTGGGGAGTAGAGCTGTTGGGGTTGCTTCCGTTTATTGTGCTCGCGCCTGCGATTTTTTTCAATAATATCGTGATGGGGTTGCTTTTGGGACCACCCCTATTAGGATTTCTGTATCCTCGTGTTCAACGGTGGCATCTACGATATGAGGACATCCGCCCATCTCTTGTCCTTCCAGAGAACTCGGGCGGTTTTCACCAGACTTCTGCTTTTGGACATGATTCGTTCAATCATGCTTCCGAGTCACGGACCAATGTGCCTCTCTTAGCTTGTCGAGAATTTTCCTTTTCCTATTCTACTGCAACAACCGCGGCACTATGGAATATGACGTTTTCCGTAGCCTCTGGTGAATTCGTCATGTTGTTAGGCCGCAGTGGGTCGGGCAAGTCTACCCTCTGTTATGCCTGCAATGGACTTATTCCACATCTGATTCCTGGGACATTTTCTGGTGAGATACGCGTATGCGGCGAAGACACGCGGGCCTCGCCTGTTTGGAGCCGAGCGGAGCAAGTCGGATTAGTCTTTCAGGATTTTGAAACCCAACTAATCGGCACAACCGTGGGAGCCGAATTGCGGCATCCTTTGGAATATCGTGAAGTCCCCCTCACGTTTCATGAGATGAACCGCCGCATGGCCCATGCTCTGAGTTCCGTTGGTTTGGATGTCGCTCTTGACCGTGATCCGATGCGGATGTCGGGAGGACAACGTCAACGTCTCGTGATGGCTTCCGTTCTGGTACAGGAACCGCAACTCGTGATTTTGGATGAGCCCAGTTCGGATTTGGATCCTGCCAGTCGCACGCAATTACGACAGACGTTGCGGCAGCTGCGAGACGACGGTTTGAGCATGTTGATGACGGAGCAAGATCATGACGATCTTCAGTTGGCTGATCGTGTCATA
The DNA here is from genome assembly GCA_032128535.1 of Nitrospirota bacterium. GTDB lineage: Bacteria > Nitrospirota > Nitrospiria > Nitrospirales > UBA8639 > Nitrospira_E. Next base: position 2,925 of record JAQBGS010000347.1, on the reverse strand, counting down.
GTGCTCGATGAGGGCAGAATGGTCTGGGATGGGCCGCCGGCGATGTTGCTGCGTGATCCGGACCTGATGCGTCAGCGAGGCATCAGACCTCTAGCCTTGACGGAATGCTTTGAGAATCTCGGATGCGATCCGCTACCGCTCACACTAAAAGAAGCCTGGGCCTGTGCAGAGAAATTACACTTGATGATTAACCCTCCAGCAGAGGTACTTGATGATTCGGTGCGGCTTGGGAAGCCGGCGTCCTCGTTAGATGTCCCAACAGATCCGATTATTAAGATCGACGGAGTGAGCTTTCAGTATGAGGAACAGCCCGTTCTTCAGGATATCACTTGTGCCATGTATCCCGGAGAGTTTGTGGCCTTGTTGGGCGCCAACGGGTCAGGGAAAAGCACATTGGCGCGGCTGTTGAACGGACTTCTTGCTCCAACGCAAGGGCGGATTTTGGTTGATAGTTTGGACACCAGGATGACTTCCATGAACGAATTGGCGAAACGGGTTGGCCTGGTCTTTCAAAACCCTGATCATCAAATTTTTGCGGATACGGTGTGGGACGAAGTCGCCTTTGGCGCCAAAAATTTGGGGTGTTCACACGAAGAGATTACCGTTCGGGTTCGTGAATCGTTAATGGCTGTCGGACTCCCGGTTGAGAAGAGCGGTGCCTTAGATCCGTTTTCTTTGCGAAAAGGAGAGCGACAACGGGTGGCTGTCGCTTCGATCCTTGCCACGCGACCGGCCATGTTGATTTTTGATGAACCAACCACAGGTCTGGATGCGCCCGAAACTGATCGAATGATGGCGATGATCCGCGAGTTACACCGACACGGCCATACGATTGTGATGATCACGCATTCTATGCGATTGGTTGCTGAGTATGCTCAGCGATGCCTCTTGATGGAAGGGGGAAAGATTGTCGCCGATGGGTCGCCTCGAGATATTTTTCATGATTCAACTCTGGTTCGTGCTGCCTCGTTGGAGATTCCTCCCATTTCCCGGTTTAGTCAACGATGGGGGCATACCTTATTAACCGTCAATGAAGTGAAAGCTTCGCTGAAGCCAAAAGCGTGATGACGGTCTCACTGTACTTAAATCACCATACGTGGGTGCACCGGTTAGATGGACGCACGAAGATTCTCGTTGTGTTGGGCTTTTTTATGCTGGCTTTGTGTTTTTCACATCCAGGATATTTGCTGAGTGTGTTAGCTTTAGTGCTGGTAGGTCTAGGCGTGGCTCAAGCAGGAGTGAACGTGAGGAAAATATGGGCTCTCGCGGCCTTGCTGGTGTGTTACAGCATCATATTATGGCCATTTTTTGTAGAGGGGAAGACTCCCGTTCCAGTATTCCACGTTCTTGGAGTGACTTGGGAGGGATGCATGTTTGGCCTCGGGATGGGGATTCGGTTGCTCATCATGGTGTGGGGAGGTGTGTGGTTGCTTTCTACGACGACAATTGAAGAGTTAACCCAAGCTTCTCAACAACTCGGAATGCCTTCGCGAGTTGCCTTCGCATTTGCTCTGGCATTCCGATGGGTTGGGATTCTGCTAGGGGCGGGAGTTGGGGTGATTCAAGCGCAACGTTCACGTGGGTTGGATATCTCTTCTGGATCTATCATTGAACGCGTTCGCAAATATGTGCCCCTGGTCGTGCCGCTCATTGGGCATGCTCTTCGTCAAACGAATCTGTTAGCCATGGCCTTGGAGTCTAAAGGGTTTCATCCTAGGGCACATCGCTCTTTTCATATTATGGGAAAAATGAAAAGGGCTGATTTTGCTGTTCTGATCTTTGTATTCTTGTTGTTAGGAGTGAGTGGCTGGATGCGCTGGCAGGGAATTGGAACGCTGGAGGTGATATTCTAAGGCATAACAATTTTCCATGAGAGCGAAGAAAACGCAACTTTGGTTCTTAAGACAGAGGCAGGGGTTAACCGAGAACGGGAGAATTTGAACAGGAATATTCTTCTTCGGCAAGGGCGACAAATTTAGAAATATTTTTGATACACCGTCCGCAACAATTTTTCTTGTCATTCAATTCTAAGGCAGAAGCCAGTTTTTTGGGGCAGGTAACTCCTGCTTTCCCCAACTCCTGAACGTCAGATTCCCGAATGCCTTTACAAATGCAAATGTACATGGTTGCGTGTTATTTTGATGTGCAATTCGATAATGATAATAGTTCTCAACTTTAAATAAGTGTACTATGAAGCTGTTGCCCTGTCAAGAGCAGGATATTTGTGTTTAACTCATTGAAAGTAAATAACTTATATCGAGTTTGGTGAGGTTGGAATTGATTCATTTTCTTGGCTTCTCGTTCTTTATTTGAGTGAAAATACGGGAAATATGCTGCTGATTATTGGGAGGAAGCTTTAAGTGAACGTTCCCTCTTGTATAAAAGACCGGTCTGGAAAGGTGGAGCTGCGTATCTATTGTCAGCCACGAGCGTCGAAAACAGAAATCGTGGGATTTCATGGTGATGCGTTGAAAGTTCGGCTAGCCGCACCGCCGGTTGAAGGTGAGGCCAACCTTGAGTTATGCCAATTTTTGGCACGGTGCTTTGATGTCTCACGACAGGACGTCCAGATTCTCTCGGGAAAGGGTTCAAGGCAGAAGCGGGTCTTGATTGAAGGCAAAACCGCTCAAAACATTCAAGATTGTCTTTCTCAAATTATGGACTGAAAAGTTATAGAGGTTTTCTGTGCTGATGAGAGTCGAGATTGAACCAATAGGCATTACTGTTCCTAAATCGTGGTCGTTGGTTTACAAGACTCTAGGGCACTTTTATAATGCTCAGCCTTCTAATGGGTATTGGGGGTTAGGTATGTTTACCAATGGGTGTTCAATAGAGAAAGTTCCCTAAACGTGTCACGGAAACCTGCATTCAATTTGTGATGACGCGACAATCTCAATCACAGAGGCTCGAAAAACTGTTAGTCGA
>JAQBGS010000346.1:0-5161 GCA_032128535.1 Nitrospirota bacterium | reverse complement strand
AGCGTGAACAGAATACCTGGGAGAAGGTCGGTTCCATCCTCGTCAAACTCGGACTCGTTTCCGAAAAGGACGTCGCCGAGAGTCTTGCGCTACAACTTGGCCTGACACTCGTCGAGGCCGCAGATTTTCCAGATGAGCTACCTGCCGACCTCGACATTGCACAGGGGTTGCGAATGGGCGATGCCGAAGTGTCCACCAAACATGCCAATTTTATAGTGAATAGAGGAGCAGCAACGGCTGAACACGTGCTCACGTTAGTTCGGAAAGTTCAGGATGGTGTCGCCAAAAAATTTGGCGTTCGTCTGCAGTTGGAATGGAAAGTGGTCGGGCAACGATGAATGGCGGAGTGGAGGGAACAACAAACGTGATCAGGAAGCCGGCGAAAATGAGAGACTCCTTAACTGTACATGAGAGTTTGAGTTTCATGGGGAAAAACCAGTCATCATGAAAACGAAGTCATTGCGAGTGGGAGTGCTTATGGGAGGATCCTCGGCTGAGCGAGAAATTTCTCTGAAGACGGGCCGGTCCATCTGTGAATCGTTGCAACGCCGTCGGTACACCGTGGTGCCTATCGATGTGGATGTTACGTTGCCTCAACAACTTCGCGCCAAAAATATTGGGGTGGCGTTTATCGCCCTTCATGGATTGGGCGGGGAAGACGGCACGGTCCAGGGGTTATTAGAAGTGATGAACATTCCGTATACCGGATCAGATGTGTGTGCTAGTGCAGTATGCATGGATAAGGGGTTGACCCGTGTGGTGTTGCAAGCAGCGGGCATTCCCGTTCCTGCCGGAAGCACATTGCAGGCGCCACTCATCCCTCCTCGTCCGACAGGCAATTTGGGATGGCCGGTTGTGGTCAAACCTTGCACGGAAGGGTCGAGTATCGGGGTCTCCATTGTGAAGCAGTCGTCTGAGTGGAGACGCGCCGTGACCAAGGCCTTTCGGCATGGGCGACAGGCCGTGGTGGAAAAATATATTCCCGGCCGTGAAGTGGCCGTTGGGGTGTTGGACACGATGATTTTCCCTGGCGTGGAAGTGATTGCACCGGGAGGGTTTTACGATTTCCGGGCGAAGTATGGAAAGGCGGCAACTCGGTATCTTTGTCCCGCCCCACTCACGTCTCGGTTAGAGCGATTGCTTCGTGAATACAGTATCCAAGCCTATCAGGCGTTGGGATGTCGAGGTGCCACTCGCGTGGATTTTCGGATTCATCCCAATGGGCGTCCTTATGTTCTGGAGCTGAATACCATTCCTGGCATGACCGAACGGAGTCTGTTGCCGATGGCTGCGGCGCAACAAGGTCTGACGTACGATGATTTGGTGGAAGCGATCTTACATGCGGCGTTACCCAAACATGGTCGGGTTTCTGGCCAAACGAAGACCCTAAAAAGGGGAACAACATAATGGGTGTTCGGGACGCCTTATCTTCCAATCAGCCTCGAAAAAACCGTCCACTCAAACGTGGGGATGCGTTAGGGAGAACGGAGAAATTACGGAAAGCCTCTCCAATTCGACGTGTGGTGGTGGGCAGTCTTCTGGCTGGTCTGATCGTGGTCGTCATGATTGGCGGACGAACAGCGATACGGTCAGTGAATGAATGGACCAAAATTCAACAAATCACGATTGTAGGCTTGGAGCGTCTTTCTCGAGAAGAGATTACGGAAAAACTGAATCTGCCTTCGGATTCGAGTTTGTGGTCCATCGACATGGATCACCTCAAAGGGCAATTGGAGACTCATCCCTGGATTCGTGCTGTCACCTTTGATCGGGTCCTGCCTCATTCGCTGATCGTTCAGGTGGAAGAACGACAACCGGCCGCCCTCTTGCGAGCATCGAAGACCACCTATTTTCTGGATGAGGAAGGCCATTTATTACCAGGGGAGACCACGAAAGCAGGGGAGGCCTTGCCAGTACTCGAAGGTATGACCTCGAAATTTTTTTCGCAACACAAGGATGAAAGCCATCGGCGGGCAAAGCAGGGCATTCATTTGGCTGAGTTATTATCGGAACGCTTTCCCGGGCGGCCGACAGTCAATGTGGCTCATGCGCACACGACCATTGTCGATCTTCCAAGCTTTCGTTTCCAGTTTGGGCAGGAAGCGGACCGACAGTGGGAACGATTTTTAGTCCTGTACCCGACCGTCAAAGACACGATTGAACGGAAATCGCAAGAAGTAGATTTGAGATTTTCTCAAAAAGTCATTCTTCGCAAGAGGACACTCTAAGCTATGACAAAAAAAGAACACATTGTGGTGGGACTCGACATCGGGACGACGAAAATTTGCGCGGTCGTTGGCGAAATTTTAGCCGACCGTTCCGTCAACGTGATTGGCATTGGGTCGCATAAATCGACCGGCCTGCGCAAGGGCATGGTCGTCAACATGGATAGTACGGTGGAATCCATTAAGCGGGCGGTCGAAGAAGCCGAATTGATGGCTGCCGTACAGATCAATTCGGTCTATACAGGGATTGCAGGAAGCCATATTGGGAGCGAAAGTGCGCAAGGAGTGGTGGCGCTGAAAAAACGAGAAGTCACCAAAAGCGATATCAAACGTGCCGTCGCTACAGCCCGTGCCTGTGCGGTACCTCCACCGGATCGACAAATTCTACATGTCCTTCCACGAGAATTCATTGTCGATGATCAAGAGGGGATTCGAGATCCCTTGGGCATTGCTGGATCTCGCTTAGAAGTCGATGTCCATATTGTGACGGGAGCGGTGACCTCTGCCCAAAATCTCGCACGATGTGTGAGTCGGGCCGGATTGGATGTCGTCGATATTATCCTACAGCCGTTGGCCTCGAGTGCAGCCGTGCTCTCTCCGGAAGAACGAGAATTGGGAGTGGTGATGGTCGATATTGGAGGAGGGACGACTGATGTCGCCATTTGGGTAGAAGGATGCATTCGGCATTCTGCCGTGATTCCTATGGGCGGGCATCATTTGACGTCTGATTTGGCCATTGGGTTACGAACGGCGCCGGAAGACGCGGAGAAAATTAAATTGCAATATGGGGTAGCCAGTAGTCAGTTATTGAATGACGACGAAAATATTGAAGTGCCGAGTGTGGGAGGGCGTCCGCCACGGGTAATGCCCAGAACGATCGTGGCACAAATTCTTTCACCACGTGTGGAAGAAATGTTCGATATGGTGCGTCGTGAAATTCGACGAGCGGGCTATGACGGAATGTTAGTGGCGGGTGGAGTCTTGACGGGTGGGACCTCGTTGCTTCCGGGGATGGCTGAAGTGGCCGAACACGTTCTCAATCTGTCGGTTCGATTGGGACGCCCCCTGGGGGTTGGAGGGTTGCGAGATATCGTGCAAAACCCGATGTATTCCACCGCTGTTGGCTTAATTGTTCATTCCGTGAGTCAGGAAAATGAATTCGAAGTGGTCGGGGCTGGAGGTGGCAAGTCTCAAAAACCCTCACGCTGGATGGGCGGAATGGTCTTCAAGATGAAGGGCTGGGTCATGAACTTTTTTTAACCCATGGAAGGAAAGGAGAAGTCGACATCCATGCCCCCTGTCACAAAGAAATTGAAAGAACAACGAGAATTATCTGTCACATCAATCTGCCAGAGTAATGGCAGGAAGGAGGTTCCCCATGTTTTCAATGTCTGATGATGAACTGGCGACGATCAAAATCAAGGTCGTGGGTATTGGAGGGGCTGGCTGCAATGCCGTCAATACCATGATTGAATCTGGCTTGAGTCGGGTAGAATTTGTGGTGGCCAATACGGACTTGCAGGCGCTTGGCCGTTCGATGGCGTCCTACAAAATCCAATTGGGTCCTGAACGTGCGCGAGGGTTAGGCGCTGGAGCCAGACCTGAGGTCGGTAAGGAGTCGGCCCTCGAAAGCGAGACCCAAATTCGTGATGCATTGGAAGGGTCGGACATGGTCTTTGTCACCGCAGGAATGGGTGGTGGCACTGGAACCGGCGCGGCTCCAGTTGCGGCAAAAATTGCTCGAGAACTTGGGATACTCACCGTGGGGGTGGTCACCAAGCCTTTTCAATATGAAGGCAATCGTCGCGCCAGTTTTGCTGAAGACGGTATTCGCGAATTGAAAAAACATGTGGATTCACTGTTGATTATCCCAAACCAAAAACTGCTCGGGTTGGTTGATAAAAATACCCCTCTCTTGGAAGCCTTTAAGATCGCGGATGATGTCTTGCGCCAAGCCATTCAAGGCATTTCCGACGTGATAACCACTCCGGGTTTGGTGAATGTGGATTTTGCCGATGTTCGAACGGTGATGGGCTATTCCGGGCGGGCCGTGATGGGCATGGGCATGGGGCGTGGACCTTCGCGAGCCGAAGACGCGGCCAAACTGGCTATTGCCAGTCCGTTATTAGAAGACGGCAGCGTGGAAGGCGCTCGAGGCCTGTTGTTGAATATTACCGGTGGTCCCAGTTTGACATTGCATGAAGTGAATGAGGCCTGCAATATTGCACGCGATGCGGCTGATCCACAGGCCAATATCATCGTGGGCCAAGTGATTAATCCAGATATGGGTGAAGAATTGACGGTGACCGTGATTGCCACGGGATTTGAACAAGGAGAATCGGTATTGCGGTTCCCGAATGTTCACCAGCCGACACTGGTCGTTGAACCGGTGAAGGCTCGGACCATGGTCTCGGTAGGTGCAGATAATGGGGGCGAGAATGGCGTAGATGATATGGATCGTCCCACGTACTTACGTCGGCAAGCTGCGGCACGGAAGGCCACAGAAAATGGCCATAGTAATGGGAATGGCAATGGAAGTGGAAGTTTGCTGGTGGATGACGATTGGGATGTGCCCACTTTCTTGCGGAAAAAATCCGATAGCTAAGGGTTTGCGTTAAGAACATGTTGAGAAAGTTGGCCCCTGTGAACCCTGTGTTATCCGATGACGGATTCACAAGTGAGGTGATTCCCTTACGCCATTTCTTTGGCACCCGTCAGTTGCCGACAGGGCTGGAGGCGTTTATTCGATTGGGGGAAGTGACTGTAGGGCCTCCATCCCTTCCCTTCATTGCCAGTTTGAAGCAAATCCACAGTACCCGGGTTGTCGTATGTGACAGCCCGGTGAAGCCCGGAGCAATGCCGGACGGTGAAGCGGATGCGTTGGTCACCAATCAACCGAATCTCTTGATAGTGGTTCGGACGGCGGATTGTGTTCC
>JAQBGS010000345.1:0-3045 GCA_032128535.1 Nitrospirota bacterium | reverse complement strand
GGCGGCGAACAGTCCGGCCATATGATTTTTATGGACTATCATACCAGCGGTGATGGACTGATCTCAGGGTTGCAAATGCTCAAACTCATGAAACGAGCGCAGAAACCTCTCTCGGAAATTACCCAATGTATGCATGCCACGCCTCAAGTGTTGCTAGGAGTGAACGTGCCGCATAAACCAGATCTGGAGTCCTTGCCCGTCCTCCAGCAAGCCATTCAAGACAAAGAACGTCAGCTGAATGGCGCTGGACGGATTTTGGTCAGGTATTCGGGTACAGAGCGCTTGCTGCGGGTCATGGTCGAAGGCCAAGATCATAGGGTCATTCAAGAGATTGCCGAAGATTTAGTCGGTGTGGTGAAATCATGCATTCATTAACCATGTGCGTGAACCTTTGTGATACTGCATGGAGTTGTTGCCTATCTGGCCGGGCTGTGGCTCGGTCCGTTTCTCTCCCTCTTTCCCCTCTCACTTCTTGGGGCTCTTCTTAGTTTTGGTCTACTCCTAACGTGGCTTGAACAGCGCGGATCGCTTTCCCGATGGGGAGGAGTCTGGGTATTTGCCGTTGTGGTGGCCGGTATGGGTCAGGCCCATTGGGCTACCATAAGCAAGATAGATGAGCCTCTTCTTTCGCTGTCGACTGAACAGCCTCGCACAATTCAGGGAGTCATTGTCGCGCCGGTCCGCCAGACGCCGGATGGGAGCATTGTGTTGGTGGAGGCCAAGCACATCATTGCCGATGGAACTTTGCAACCCATCCAAGGACGGATTCGACTGACCTGGCGCGACCCCAATGCGTCTGTGCTTTATGGCAATCATGTGAGTTTTACTGCCCGTATCCGAGAACCGTTCGGAACGCTGAATCCTGGAGGTTTCCATTACGGTACGTATTTGAAGCAAAAAGGCATTCAGGCGGTCGCGACCGTGGCTGGCCCGCAGGGCATCCAGGTTCAAACAAAGGACAGGTCAGCGATATGGGACCAACTGTTTGGGTTGGTTGATGAATGGCGCCAAGCGATTCATCGCTCGGCCACAGCAAGCCTCTCCAATCCAGCCTTGGGTTTATTTTTAGGATGATTATTGGAGAGCAAAGCTATATCGAACAGGATCTACGCGATGCCTTTATGGCCAGCGGGACGGTACATATTCTCTCTATCTCAGGGTCGCATCTTGGCTTGTTGGCCCTTGTCGTCTTTGCGACAACGCGGTGGAGTGTCCGTCGATTGCCCTCGTCCTGGTTGGAACGGCTCTCGATGTATGTGACCGCCACGCAATGCTCGGTCATCATGACCCTCCCGATCGTCTCCTTTTACATGCTCCTGGCAGGTGCAGAAATGGCGACTGTGAGATCGTGGATCATGATCGTGGTTTGTTGTCTGGGAATGTGGTTAGGACGGGAGCGCAATCTAGTGACGGCCTTGATCGTAGCCGCGCTGCTGATGGTGGTTCCCTATCCCGAGGCCATACACGATATTTCATTTCAATTATCCTATCTCTCTGTGGCAGCCATTGGGGTGGTGTTATTAGCCCGGAAAACGGAAGATTGCGACACGTTGGATCTCCAGGATGCAGCTCCGCGTGAGGCACCAAGTTGGGCCGCCAGGTTTTGGGAAAAAGGTAAATTGGCATGGCTTATGACTTTGGCCGTGAGCCTCACGACATTACCGTTGGTGGCGTTCTACTTCCATCAAATCCCATGGTTAGGCTTGGTCACCAATTTGGTCATTGTCCCGCTAGTCGGAATTGTGGTGATACCCGTTGGCCTCATGGCGGCGGTGGGAGTGTTACTGAGCGGAACGGAGACACTCCCTTTCGGATTAGGGACTCAATGGATTTTTGATGTATTCGCCAAAATGGTAGTTGCTCTGTCGCATGTTCCAGGGGCGGAGTGGCATGTCGCATCGCCTCATATTGCCTCGATGGTGGCCTTCTGGTGTCTATTAGCGGGCTTGGTGCTGCTCAGGCATCGGCCAATAGTCCGATGGAGTTGTGCCACCCTATTGATCGGGATTCTTGTCTGGTGGGCATGGTCGCCACGAACCCACTGGGAATCAGGAATGTTACGAGTGACATTTTTAGATGTGGGCCAGGGGGATGCGACTCTCCTTGAATTGCCAGATGGCCAAACCGTGTTGATTGATGGCGGGCCAGCGTATCGTCGCTTAGACATGGGTCGAGCGGTGATTGGCCCGTATCTCTGGAATCGAGGCATTCATCGAATCGATCATGTGGTTGCGACGCATCCGCAATGGGACCATGTCGGGGGGTTGCCTTGGGTCCTTCAAACATTTGATGTTGGAGAATATTGGAGCAACGGGGTTTCCCGATCGGAAGCGTTTTACCAGCGACTGCAAACGGCTGTGCAGGCGGCACAGCTTGATGAACACATCACTGGAGCAGGGGAAGGCATTATCACCTCAGGGTCCTGTGCTTTGGACGTATTAAGCCCCATTTTGTCTGGGCCACCACGGAGGTTGGTTCCAACCCATGATATCAGCGGGACAGATTTGAATAATCGATCGCTTATTACGCGGCTGGATTGTGGATTGCATTCGTTTTTATTCACGGCTGATGCTGAGCAGCAAGCATTAGAACAGTTACAACACATTCCTCGTGGTCGTTCGGCAAACATTGTGAAGGTCCCGCATCATGGAGCCAAAAGTTCTCTCCACAACGGATGGATCAATCAAATCGAAGCTCAAGCAATGGTGGTCTCGGTCGGGTCTCATAATCGCTATGGGCATCCAGCTTCCGAGGTCGTTGCGGCCTATGAAGAGCGAGGGATTCCTATATATAGGACGGATCGTGATGGCGCGATTATTATTGAAGCGTTTCCCCACTCACGAGGGCTTCGTATTTCGACGTCTCAACAGCAACAACTGGTTCCAGTTGTGCTCAACGAAAACTTCTGGAGTCAGGAAGGGGCGAACTGGCAACGACTGTGGAATTAATAGCGGTTGCTTGTAGCGGCTTTGCTTGAGAAGGAAAAACGGCAGGTATGACGGATAGCGGAAAACCTTGGATGCTCAGGATTGCGTGGTGTTCTGG
>JAQBGS010000344.1:0-4690 GCA_032128535.1 Nitrospirota bacterium | reverse complement strand
CTAAAACACATCCATTTGGGGCTGAACCCTGAATACCATCGACAGAATTAAACCTTGACAACTTTTTTCACCTTCTCCTAGTATCGAAAATTGTGTATCAAGAAAGTCTGGTGCGCCACCTTCACGGTTCTTCCTTCTTTGCCACCATCATGAATCCCATGGTTATTCAAATATGACAGAAGAATCGTCCGATCTGGCCACGCCCTCAATCGAACATATTCCTGATGAATTACCGCTTCTGCCGGTTCGTGACATCGTCATCTTTCCGTATATGGTTCTTCCGCTTTTTGTCGGGCGCGATCTATCGATAAAAGCCATTGAAGCCGCACTGTCATCTGATCGGTTGATCTTTCTCGCCACGCAAAAAAATCAAGAAGTCGAACAACCGACATCCGAAGATCTTCATGGTATGGGCACGGTAGGCGTGATCATGCGCATGCTCAAACTCCCGGACGAACGCATCAAAATCTTAGTGCAGGGCTTAGCCAAGGCTCGCATCAAAGACTTCACTCAATCCGACCCGTATTTTTCCGTCCATATCGAAACGATTTCCGAAAAACCTGCCGCAATGTCTCCCTTAGAACATGAAGCCATTATTCGGTCCGCTCGCGAAGCCTTAGAAAAATTACTGAGTTTGGGCAAAGTCATTATGCCCGATGTGTTAACCATCATCGAAAACTTGGATGACCCCGGTCGCCTCGCGGATATTATCGCTTCCAACCTGGGACTTAAAATTGAATTCACTCAAGAGGTATTAGAAATTGAGGACCCTCTTGTTCGTCTCAAACGAGTAATTGACATTTTGAACAAAGAGCTAGAAGTCTTGTCGATGCAGCAGAAGATCCAAGCCGAAGCCAAAGGCGAGATGGACAAAACCCAACGCGAATACTTTCTCCGTGAACAACTAAAAGCGATTCAAAAAGAATTAGGCGATCTGGATGATCGCACGGAAGAAGTCACGGACTTTCGCCACCGCATCCTAGAAGCCAAGATGCCAGAAAATGTTCTTAAAGAAGCGGAAAAGCAACTCAAACGACTGGAGAAAATGCATCAGGACTCCGCTGAAGCGGGCACGATTCGCACCTATCTTGAATGGCTAGTGGAAGTGCCATGGAGCCGGCGTTCGACGGATAATTTGGACATTGGGCAAGCCACGAAGGTCCTGCATGAAGATCATTACGATTTGGAACGTGTCAAGGAACGGATTTTAGAATATTTAGCCGTTTGTAAACTCAAAGCCAAAATGAAAGGGCCCATTTTGTGCTTTGTGGGCCCCCCTGGGGTGGGCAAAACTTCATTAGGCAAATCCATCGCGCGAGCCCTTGGACGTGAATTTGTCCGCATGAGTCTTGGGGGAACACGAGATGAAGCCGAGATTCGCGGGCATCGTCGTACCTATGTTGGAGCGCTTCCCGGACGTATTATTCAGGGACTCAAACAAGCCGGCACCATCAATCCGGTGTTTATGCTCGATGAAGTCGATAAAATTGGCATGGACTTTCGGGGGGATCCCTCAGCCGCCTTGCTCGAAGTCTTAGATCCTGAGCAAAACAATGCTTTTGTCGATCATTATCTTGGTGTCCCCGTTGACTTGAGCGCTGTCATGTTTATTACTACAGCCAATGTGACGGATCCTATCCTCTCCGCCTTACGCGACCGTATGGAAATTATTGAAATCCCTGGCTATTCCGAGGAAGAGAAACATGGCATTGCCCAACGCTACCTCATCCCTCGACAATTAGAGGAGCATGGGATCACCGATCAACATCTTCACCTCACGGACACCTGCTTAACACAAATCATTTCGCAATACACCAAAGAAGCCGGGGTTCGAAATCTGGAGCGTGAGCTGGCCAATGTCATGCGCAAGATTGCCAAACGCATTGCTGAAGGAACAATCAAACAATATCGAGTGACGCCGAAAAATTTGTATCAATACTTGGGTGTTCCAAAATTCATTCCGGAACAAGAACAGGAAAAAGATGAGGTGGGTCTGTCCACCGGACTCGCTTGGACCGAAACCGGCGGGGATGTCTTATATGTAGAGGCCTCCGTCATCAAAGGCAAAGGGCAATTGACATTAACCGGTCACCTGGGAGAGGTCATGAAAGAATCCGCTCATGCCGCCTTGAGCTATATCCGATCGCAAGCGACCCGATTAGGAATTGATTCAAGCCTTTTTCCCAAACAGGATATCCATATCCATGTCCCAGCAGGCGCCATACCTAAAGATGGCCCATCTGCTGGGATCACCATCGGCACAGCCTTGGCATCCTGCCTCAGTCAGTTGCCGGTCAAACGCGATATCGCCATGACCGGAGAAATCACGCTGCGTGGTCGGATTCTCCCCATCGGAGGGTTAAAGGAAAAGGTTCTGGCAGCCAAACGGGCGCACATCCAAACCATTATTATCCCCAAACGCAATCAGAAAGATTTGGACGATATTCCGAAACATCTCCTACGAGGGCTGCAATTTATTTTCGTGGATACCATGATGGAAGTCTTGGATGCCGCTCTTCGCACCAAGGGCCGGCCAAAACTCAAAACGGCCACACTTTCTTCTCGCGCCACGTCAGGCCGCCGCAAAAAAGTGGCGTCCTCTGGCCACGCACGAACACCAGTACGCCACAAGGTGCCCAAGGCTTCCTGAGCCACTCGTTATGTCCCCGAACCGCCAATCGGCGCGCCTTTCAAATCTTGGAGAATTCCAACTTATTCAATCGATTCCCCGTCAATGGACCACCCAGGGATGTCGTCCTACCGTCGGAACAGGAGATGATGCGGCCGTCTTGTCTCCCTCTCCACCACAGCAAGTTGTCATCTCAACGGATCTTCTTGTTGAAGAGATCCACTTCACGAGAAAAACCGCGACACTGTTCGATATTGGGTATAAAGCCGCAGCAGCCAATCTCAGTGACCTCGCCGCCATGGGAGCCACCCCAACGGGTATTTTTGTCGCTATCGCATTACCCCCGTCGTTGAGCGCTCACGATTGGCAGGAGTTTTATCGGGGCCTCGCTGTTCCTTGTCGACCCTTTAAGGTACAACTGCTTGGAGGGGATACATCTTCTTCACCCTCCTCCTTATTTATTACCATCACGATTATCGGCCAGGTTCATCCTGAACATATTCTGACTCGACGAGGAGCCAAGATTGGCGATCTCATTTATGTGAGCGGCACACTTGGCGACTCGGCAGCAGGGCTCACGTACTTAAAGAAATACACACATCCCCCCAAACCCTCGACCCTCTCGAAACCGATGACCCATTTAGTACAACGGCATTTGCGCCCCACGGCCCGTATTGCCCTCGGTCAACTACTGGCCTCTCAACCCTATGCCTCCTCTGCCATGGATCTTTCAGATGGATTGTCTGGAGACATCGGGCATCTCTCCCGACAAAGCCGAGTCGGCGCATTAATCTTCAGTAGACAAATCCCCATGTCTCAACAGTTGCAACGATATGCAAAACGAATTCGAGCCAATCCGCTTCACTGGGCCCTTCACGGAGGAGAAGATTACGAGTTACTGTTCACCATTCCTCCAAAATGGCAGCGTGAGTTCGAAAAAATGGCTAAAAAGCTTCGAATACCTGTCACCCAAATTGGGACCATTCAACCCAAACGGTTCGGCATCCGAATAGAACAAGATGATCACAGACAGGACGAGTTGCTACCGAGAAGTTATGAACATTTTTCTCAATAACTCCCAGGCGACGTGTTCTTCATGCTAAGTGTGGAATCTCTACGCCAGCGCCTGACACAAGTCCTTCATCTTCAAGAAACCCCTCATCGAACTGCCTTGGCTTTCGCCACCGGCGTCTTTATTGCCTTTGCCCCCCATTATTTGTTTCATACTGCCAGCGCGGTGTTCTGTGCCTGGATGTTTCGGTTAAATTATGTGGCAATCTTTCTCGGATCGTTCATCAACAACCCATGGACGCTCATCCCGATCCTAGCCGCCAGTCTCTATACTGGAGTTTTTTTGATGGGAGATGCGACTCACCCAACCATTGAATGGAGCGAGCTCACTATGGACAATCTTTTTGACATGCTGGCGCCCTATCTCGTTCCATTTCTCGTGGGTGCCTGTACTCTCTCAGTCCTTGCTTCGCTCATAGCTTATCCGCTCATGCGATGGACCATTACACGATACCGAAATATGACACACCATCCATCATCCGAACCACACAGATAAGATCTCCGTGTAGCTGTAATCTCTAAGAGATCAGACTGTTTTATGAACTCCACTGAACCATCTTCCTCTCCCTTTGATGGGGTCGCCCTTCTGGCAGATCCGATTCATGGCTACATTTCAATCACCGTTCCATACTCAGACGCCACGAAGGTCGAACAGACAGAAAAAGATTTGATCGACTCCCCATGGGTGCAACGTCTTCGCTACATCCTGCAACTCCAAAGTGCGCATTGGGTGTATCCCGGCGCGGAACATACCCGGTTTCAACATTCGTTGGGGACCATGCATTTAGCAGGACGCTTTATAATCCAGCTCTATCCATCACTACGTCAAATGACCCCGAACCTCCCTTCCCTGCCATTCCTTGAAGAATTTATCCGAATCACCGCGCTACTTCATGACATTGGGCATGGACCTTTTTGCCATTTTTTTGATCATCACTTTCTCCATCAATACCACCTCACTCACGAAATTTTGGGGCAACACATCATTCG
>JAQBGS010000343.1:0-3320 GCA_032128535.1 Nitrospirota bacterium | reverse complement strand
CATTTACTGGCCCACAAAATTCGCAGTTTTTCTCGGCTTTTTCCTACCCTATTGAGTCAAACGGAAACGGAGGGGGGGGGGAATGGTTTAATGCCTTGTAGCAACCATCACTCAGTCAAAAAGTTGGACTTGGGTCAGTGGCGGTCATGTGGATGCGTCAGGATATGCCCATAAGTCTCACTCAATCAACACAAATCGCACCTCCAGTAAGTTGGCTTGGCCAGGGCTATTGGCTCTTTTGATATCTTCCCCAATCGTATCTTCAGGGTTGGTGAACCACCTTTCTCTTCCCTCCGACTGACTTCCTAGAACGTCAATCATCGTCCTTATCATTCGCCATTCCGGCACAGTGATTCGGGATGGAATGGTCAGCCAAGGAGGGTGTCTCATGAAAACGATTTTCGGATTGCTCATGATCTGGTTGCTAGTTTTTTCGTTTTGCAATCCGGCCTATGCAGAACGGTATGTGGTGGTGAATGGACAGCGGCTGTCTATTACGGAGATTCAATATCTGGAACGACTTCATTGCGGGCCGGTGCCCAACGGGCGGTATTGGATCAATCTGCGGACCGGCCAGTGGGGCTATGCTGGCAACCCTTGGCCATAAGGGCACGTTGGCGACCATTGTCGCAATCCTCAACCGCGGCCGAGTTTGTCGGAGCGAGGAATGTTGTTCAGTCCCAGTGACTGGGTTCGCTAGGCATATGGGGTTTTAAAGGGTTTTGGGACCGACGTACATGAAGATGTTCTTTTGAAGGAAGAAATTGTACCGCGGCGGGGACCCCATGGAAACCCCGCCGCCGATATTGTGAGTTGTTATTCCATTGTCATGAACTCGCCTACTGAGATTGTCACGTTCCCACTGGCTTCAATGGCCAGAACCTCGAAGTCATACAAGGTGCCCCGCAAGAGATATTCCGGGGGAACGGTCAGGCTGGTGACATTACCTGGAACATTGATTAATCCTCTCCGCGCAAGCCCATCTATCCATGATGTGGTTCTCAAGGGTTCTACCTGATCCAAGATGACTTGGTATTCGATAATCTCCACTGGACCATTATTCAGAAACTGGGCGGTGACCGGGTTCCATTCAATGATCAAATTGTTTGGGTCGACCATTGGCGGCTCGTCGGTGAAAGAAATTGGGTTTGTGATCTCTGGCAATGCGGGGAGGACGTGTGTGAGTGTGGCTTCGCCCTCCAGCTCTGTTCCCTCGATCGTTTTACCTTCGAATTCGTACATACCCGCTGGAAACTTTGCCAAGAATGCTCGGACGACTTCGTTGGCTTCTTCACTCGGTGCCAAGGCCTCTTCAGGGAAATGGTCGGGTTCCGATGCGAAAGTTAACTCGCTTAATCCTTGGCGTCCGAGCTTTCTTTGGGTATTGAGGGTAAAGATTGCTCGCTCTCTGACGTCAGAGATCTGTAATTTTTTTACGGGACCGCCGTCAACAAACGCTTGCAGTTCAATATCATTATCGGTGGTCTCAATAATAATGCTGGTGGCTTTGAAGGGAAGTTCGTTGTTGTTGCCGGCTGCCAATTGAGGGCTCATAGGAAAGGTCAAGAATAGGGCGCAGGTCCATGTCAACAAAATGGACGGGATGACTTTCTGACAGCTCCGAAGACTGCTGTGGTCGGGTATTTATTCAACCATTGATTGTTATGAGCATCTCCTTTTAGGTAATGATTATGTGATTTTCTAGAGCACATTTTTGAAACCTTTCGATCGATTCCAGCCCCGTCGTTAACGAATGACCTCCTTTCCTTTCTTTGCCCATCCGTGGCAACGTGACGTGTACCTGAGCGAGGGTGTGAGGTTTTTGATGGGAAACTTAGGAGAAGGGTATAGGAAGAAGATCACCAGAAGCTGATGACAGGATTACAAACTGATGAGGATGTTTGAAGAGGGGGATTTAACAGGAAGAGAAGGAGAAGGTATTAGTCTGTTTTAGGTAGCGAAATAGGGAGAGGAGAAATCTTCAGTGCGAAAAACCAATACTCGTATGCCACGAGAACGAGGGTTTAAGGTCTTGTGCCAGAAGGCTGCTTTCTAAGAAGGAATCACGAAATCGTAGTGGCCGATTAACCCATCCGTGATCTTTCCTGATGGATCGGGCGCATAATCAACAATGACGCGCTCCTGTTCTTCCGGCGTGAGTCCGGCATCTAGGATCACGACATCCTTCGGCAGCAATTCCTGATTCAACGCATTATTGGGAATATGGTCTCCTCTGAAATACAGTTGTGTGACCAACGTGGGAGATTGGGGAGGGAAGATCTTCACGTGCAGGTGGGAAGGTCGGTAGAGCCCCGCTTTGAGATCAATGGGATAAAACCCCGGGACGATGGTTTTAAACCAATATTCCCCATACTCATTCGTGATGGCTTGCCCCCAATATTGAAAATATTCATCATGAGTCCGTTGAACTGTCTTTCCCGTTTTGGGATGAGGAAAGCTATACGTGCCGTCGTCACCTGTATGGTTATATCGGCCTGAAGCTGATGCACTCCACAAGATGAGGACGGAATTCGGTATTGGTTGACCGGTTTTGGCATTCAGGACTCGGCCTATGAGATATACCACCTGCCCCTGTGCTTTTCCCTTGCGGCCTTTGATAAACGTGAGGTTCTGATCGTTAGCCTGACTGACGGGGAGATTTGGATCAGGATTTTCACGAATAGTCTCGACTTCATCGCCATCATCGGGAAAAAATGGTCCCAACCCTTGTCTGGGCGTGGATTTGGTGAAGATTTCCGCCAAGCTGTGAGAGGTGATGAGTCCGCCGACCGTCAAGCCTACAATTCCCAACCCACGTTTCAGCAACGCTCTTCTCGACCAGAATGTAGAATGGGTGTCCCTCATCGATATACTCCTCGTTGCGTTATAGGTGACGTTTGGTTCGTGGTCTTTCATGTTTTGAAACGTATGTTGACCGCTTTTTGTAGGAAATACTTTTGCGTGAATAATAATGCCTTGAGTTGCAGAATTTCCCTAAACGGTTTTTCGTGTTTCCAGACAAATTGTCTTGAGCGCAGACAAGATTTCTTGATGCGCATGGCGTTGATTCGTTGAATGATTTTTCCAACGTGGCATGGTTATGTCTCGAACAGAATTTCTCTGTGGTGCAAATGGAGGATGGTCCGTCTGCAAAGAATGCGAAAAGAGATAGCATAATATCAATGGGTTACCTCTGCAAGGATTGTTGAGAGTTGAAAGCGATAAATGGCACATCCCTTGCTCCTTCTAGAGACTAAGAGCCGCCTCAGGAGACGATGGCGGGATGATAACTCACAAAGGGGGAGGACATGTCGCGATCA
>JAQBGS010000342.1:0-3740 GCA_032128535.1 Nitrospirota bacterium | reverse complement strand
CTCAATTATTCAGACCAAAGTTTTTGGAGATGTGCCAAGATTTCGTTAGTGACTTATGATGATATTTCATTGGGGTTTTTCAGGACCGGTGGACCAGGCCACCCTTGGTCAAGAAATTGCTGCTGAGAAAATGTGCGCGGGGCGTCATATCTTGGAATGATATGAAAATGTACTTCAGGGTCGACCATCATTAACATGAGATAATTGATCTTGTTATAGGCAAAAGCACGTGAAACACTCGTTTCGATCTCACGAAGGACGTGTGGTAATTCCCCAAATGCTTCCGGGCTGATTTGGGAGAAAGCCGTGGCCTCCTCTCGACAAATCAATACCAACGAACCAAGGGTCACCTGTTGGGGGCGTAGCAACACCACCCAATGATGAAATTCTTTGACGCACGTAGCAGGATAGCCAAATTTTTTCATCGTCGCATTCATTGAAATGGTCTTATACCCAAATTGTCCTTATGGTGTCTATGATCATACAATTTAAAATTTCGTCTGTATTCATGCCAGTGAAACTATCAAGAAACTTGTTCGAATTATACCCCGGGATTCGTACCAGAATCTTGTCTCAACATGATCATTTGGTAAGGTTCATCATCATGCAAAGTCAATAATTCCTCCAGGTTTGGTTAGGAGGGGTGGTGCGTGATCATCTTATTCTTGTGAGTTCTTCAATAGGTTTCTATAATCGCCCTATGAGTTAATAAGAAGATCGAGGGGTTTGGTCCCGAGGAAGCATATCAATCAAGTGGTGAAGGAATAGTGTGTCACGCATGTTAACGAAACAGTGGTATCGAGAGAAATATCATCTTGATCGCATGGTGTTTCGGGACCTGATGTGGGCGTATGTCTCATACCCCAGCATTCAGGTTTATGCAATATTATTGGTGAGTAGCATATTGATGGCTATGGTGATTTATCCCAATGTCTCCGTTTCTCCCCTTCGTTTAATGGGAAGTATTCTTGTGACGTTGCTGGTCTATCCATTTGTGGAATATTCCGTCCATCGATTTATTTTACATGGACGATATCTGTATCGATCTCCGTTGACAGCCGCGTTGTGGAAACGGATTCATTACGATCACCATCAAGACCCAAATGACTTGAGCGTCTTGTTTGGGTCAGTCTCGACCACTCTACCCACCATTGTGGTGGCGACATTTCCTATTGGAACGAGTCTGGCGGGTTGGACGGGATTTCTGCTGTCTTTTGCGACGGGCTTGGCATGTTTCATGGTGTATGAATTGTGTCATTGTATGCAACATCTTCGTGTGAACCCCAAGAGCAAATTTTTACGAAAGATTAAACGCCACCACTTGTTGCATCATTTTCATAATGAGCAGGGTAATTTTGGTATTACGAGCCTGATCTGTGACCGCCTATTCGGTAGTCTGTATTCCAGTGCGGAAAAGATTCCTGTCAGTCCAACGGTCTCAAATTTGGGCTATCAAAACGACGAGCGGGTGCGGTATCCCTGGGTGGCGCAATTATCTGAACACAAGTCTTAGCCATTGATGGTCGTTGATTCCCACGCTCATTTTTCATTCGTTTCATTGATGCTCCCCGTCTTGAGTTCATTACAGGTAAGGTCTGTCTGGGAGCAGGCATTTTGATTCGAATTGAACCAGTCAATGACCAAATTAGCCTCAAGCAGTTTGTTCAATTTCCTGCTCAAATATATCGGACGGATCCCGCCTGGGTGCCCCCTCTTCATTTAGAACGTCTTCATTTTTTCTCTGCAAAAAACCCGTATTTTGAGCATGCTCGCTGGCAGGGTTGGGTGGCATTTCGAGGGGCGGTGCCGGTTGGACGAATTAGTGCTCAAATTGATGAATTGCATCTCGCACGCAATGAGGCACGGACTGGATTTTTCGGGTCGTTGGAATCGGAAGATTCTGCCGAAATTTTTCAGGCTCTTTTCCAAACGGCTGAAGCTTGGCTGCAAGCGGAAGGGATGACGACGGTTCAAGGGCCGTTCAATTTGTCCATCAACCAGGAATGTGGGTTGTTAATTAAGGGGTATGACGATCCTCCCATGGTGATGATGGGGCATGCGCGACCCTATTATCCCAAACATGTTGAAGCAAATGGGTATCAAAAAGTCCAGGATCTACTGGCTTATCGCAGAGAGGTTCATTTCTCCCTTCCCTCCGGCGCATTGAGGTTTTTGAATAAGGCCAAGGATTCAGTCCGGATTCGCCCTTTGCGCCGGAAACATTTTCAGGAAGAATTGGCGATAATCAAGGAAATTTATGAGGAGGCTTGGGCCGAGAATTGGGGGTTTTTGCCATTCACTGACGCCGAATTTGCTGAATTGGGTCAGCATATGAAGCTGTTAGTAGAGGATGATTTCGTGCAAATTGCAGAAGTCGATGGGATTCCAAGTGCCATGCTCGTGGCGTTTCCTAATTTGCATGAGGTGATTCATGATCTTCAAGGGAGATTGTGGCCCTTGGGGTGGCTCAAAATCCTGTGGCGTTTGAAGGTATCGTACCCCAAAACAGGGCGTGTCGCCCTCATGGGGGTTCGGCGGCGTTTTCAGTCCAGTCCGATGGGTGCAGTGATGGCTTATGGAATGATTGAGGCCGTCAGACAAGCGGGCTTGCGAAAACATATTGAGCAGGTCGAGCTTTCTTGGATTCTGGAAGACAATAAACGGATGCGACATATTCTTGAATCGCTGGGAGCCGAACCTTATAAAACCTATCGTGTTTATGAGAAGTCACTCCAATGACCTCGGCAAGAGTGGACGAACCGAACCTGCAGAAGTCTGACCCACGCCCAGTCACCGCATTAGTCTTGGCTGGTGCACGCCCTGGGCGGGATGCCGTGGCCGTGGCCGCTGGAGTGCCTCTGAAAGTGCTGGCAGCAGTAGGTGGAGTGCCTATGGTGGCTAGGGTTTTAAAGACTCTCGAAGGGTCTTGCTTAGTTGAGCAACGGATATTGTGTGGCCCTTCTTGGGAAATAGTGCAAGGGCAGGACTTTTTGCACGATTTGGTTGAAACGAAATCAATCCGTTGGGTGGCTCCTCAACAAGGACCTAGCTTGAGTGTAAAAATGTTTTTAGAGCAAGCACCTCAGGATTTTCCTCTCCTGGTGACCACGGCTGATCATGCCCTGTTAACAGTTGAAATGGTGGAATATTTTCTTCGGAAAGCCAGTCAGGTGCGAGTGGACGTGGCGGTTGCGCTGGTGCCGTATTCACTGGTTGCAGAAGCTTATCCGCAATCGAAACGTACGGTCATAGGATTTCGAGGAGGAGGATATTGTGGGTGTAATTTGTTTCTTCTTTGTACCCCACAAGCTGAGCGATTGGTGGAATTTTGGACGCAGGTTGAGCGTGAGCGTAAGCGCCCGCTTCGATTAATTCGTCGCCTTGGATGGGTCATGCTTCTTCGCTATATTCTAGGGTTGCTGTCGCTGTCAGACGCGCTGCTCAAACTCAGTCAGCACGTGGGGATTTCCATTAAAGAAGTGATTCTGCCCTTTCCTGAGGCAGCCATTGATGTTGATACCCTTGAAGATCTCGCCCTCGTGGAACAAATTGTCGAGAGACAAGAACGCAGCCAAGGAAGAGGAAACGCATGAGGGGATTTCCTCTTGAATTGAATGAACTGGTCGTCGTGGAGGGTTGGAAATTCGGCGATGGCTGACACGCAATGATGGGAACGAAAGTTAGGTGGCAAAGGGTTTGAGCAGTGTCTCAGCCTGTTGTAAATCTTCTGGATTATCGAT
>JAQBGS010000341.1:0-2837 GCA_032128535.1 Nitrospirota bacterium | reverse complement strand
TGGCACCGCCTTTAGTTGAACGCTTGACGCAGGTGCTCAATGAGGGAGAACAAGCGATTCTGATCCTCAATCGAAAAGGATTTTCTCAATCGCTCCTCTGTCGTGATTGTGGGCAGACACCATCCTGTGAGGCGTGTGGGGTCTCACTTAAGCTGTTCCAGCGGCCGTCTCGCTTGATGTGTTCCTATTGCGGAAACAGTTACCCCACGCCGGATGCATGCGCTTTCTGTATGGGAACCGTGTTTCGATTTTCTGGAGTGGGAACTCAACAGCTTGAAGAAGAACTCGCTACCCTCTTCCCTTCACATCCTTTGTTTCGGTTTGATCGTGATCAGGTGAGCACGGCAGAAGAAGCTCTGACTGTGTTGCGAAAATTTCGTCAGGGAGACATTCACATTCTCATCGGGACAGAATTCTTGTTACATCAACCTGATCCGCCATCAGCGAAACTGGTTGCGTTTCCCCAAGCCGACCTTGGGTTGCATCTCCCAGATTTCCGTTCGGCCGAACGCACCTTTCTACTTTTTTCAAAAGGCGTGCGATTGGCCATAGGGAAATTCCCAACTGATGCAACATCGGGTGAAGTCTTCTTGCAAACACGTATGCCCGATCATCATGTGTTTCAGGGCATAGTCCAACACGATCCCCAGGTGTTCTATCAGCAGGAGTTAGACTTGCGTGAAGCCTTAGCCTATCCACCGGTGGCGCATCTTCTGTTGTTGGTGGTCACTGGTGCGCAGGCTCTTCGCGTACAACGGGTCGTCGATTTCCTGTGGCAGCAGTTGAAAGAAGCAGGCGTGGATGGGGCTTTGCTTCAAGCGGGACACGGGATGCTGGGATTACCCATGGTGTTAGGGCCTTTGAGTTCGCGGAAACCCGGACGTCTCAAAAAGAACCGAACCATTTTTCTTATCAAGACATTTAATTTGGAAGATACCCAACGACGCTTTCGAAAGATTCAGCAGGCCTATGACCAACAGTTTGCGAGGGAATCTGTGGTGTATGAAGTGCATGTGGATCCTCTTGAAATACAGTAGGACTCCATGCCAGACAATGTTACCGGGATTTCTTTTTGGATTTTTTCTTCGGAGGTGAGGATGATGTCGGTACAGGAAAAGGAGAGTGGATGATGGGTCCCCGGATTCGTTTGTAAATCCCGTAGGAAAATGTTATCCAAAACACGCCGGAGAAGAGGCCAAACAGGACGGCTGTAAAAATCCGTTCGAGTTCTTCAATCGGGGGTTCCGGCCCTAATTGTTGCAGGTCGGCCGTCTGCATCATGGGCCAGGCGATACTCTCTACCCCCAACAACAAGGTACAGACCGCCCAGATGTATCCTATAGACGGGCATTTCCAAGCCAGCAGAATCGCCAGACCAATCCCCACAGCAATTCCAATTGGTACGGGTAAGGCACCAATCAAGAGCCACAGTCCCACGGTCACCGCTAGGCTCCCGAAGACGGCATTCACCTGGTGCCACAAATTGTCAGTCATTCCTCATCACCTTCTTCTCAATCCAAAAGATCCCACAGCATATCACGGGGCATGCAGGGGAACAGCACTATTCCCCAAAAAATACTGAAGCTCAGATTTAACGACCAATATCGGCGAGAGGTTCAGAGGTGATTGTGTAGTTCCCGCGAGGATTGTCTATGAAAGTATTGGACTGGGATAGTTCATCTGCCTGGGGTGATGGTTCGCAATCGGGAGTCAGGACCGCTCCCCAATGAGCATTCTTCTCGAACGTATTGTCGAGAATGAGGGCATGCGCTTGTGAAAAAAGGAGAAGCCCGCTCAGCATATTGTCTCGGCAGACGTTGTGAATGATGTCTGGCCGAGTGCCTTGGTCTCGGGCGGCTATTCCGAAATGATGGTTGCCAAAGCAGTGATTCTCTCGCAAGTAAGGCTGGGCACCCGCAAAGGCAAACAGACCAGACTCCCGGTTATGACAAATTTCGTTGGCCAATAAGGTTGGCCGGCAATTAGGGCCATAGATCACCACACCTGACAACAGGCCTTCCGTCGCGCGACAATGTGAGATCGTGCAAGTCGAATCCAAAATATTCAGCGCCGAATGTTGATCGCTCCCCACATAGCGAAACGTGATGCCACTGATTTGCCCGCCCGAGACTCGCTGTAGATAGCAAGGCCCACTCCGTCGACTGATAATAGTAACTTGATCGCGCCCGGCACCGATGAGACGAATCGGCCGTTCGGTAATCACTAGACGGTCTTCATATGTCCCAGGTTGAATAAAAATTTGATCGGTCGATTCAGCCTGTTTCAATGCGTCGCTGGGCAGGGCAAAACAGTTCGGTTGCTTGGAATCGACGATTAACGTTTTCCCCCCAAGGGGATTGGGAGGGGGGGCAGTCAAATGTGACGGTTGAGGGTTCAAAATTTTTTATCCTTTGCGTGGTTTTGCTCTGGGTGAGACAAAAGGAATACAAGATTCTTTTTGTATCACATCCGTCACGACATCTCATCTCCTAATCTTCACGGATTTCCATGGAAGATATTTCTCGAGAATCTGTGAGAAAAAGTGATTGTTACAGAAAAACGTGGGGATGGAAATTATAAGACAAGAAGAGGGCAGAGTTTCGGAGGTCATTTGACGTGGCGCCTGAGAAGTTTCAGCGTGGGGTGTTTACCCTAGCAGGCGTGTTTCAAAATGATACGTTGAGACGTTTTCTTCGCCCCCTTTTCGGTGGAATGCCCTATTTGATGAAGTAAGAAGGTCTGGTGAGATGCCCTGCCCGACATTTTTAGAAATATGAAGATCACGAAATTGGCTGTGTTGCAGATAGGAATCGAAGCATGCTGCTGGACTCTTGAAG
>JAQBGS010000340.1:0-5379 GCA_032128535.1 Nitrospirota bacterium | reverse complement strand
GTGGGAAGACGACAACCCTTTACGCGGCCTTAAATGAGGTCCATAGCGATGAGGACAAAATCATTACGATTGAAGATCCCGTCGAATATCAGCTGAAAGGGATCGTGCAAATTCCCGTCAACGAGAAAAAAGGACTCACCTTCGCCCGTGGGCTTCGCTCCATTTTACGTCATGACCCTGACAAAATTATGGTGGGAGAAATTCGAGACCTCGAGACCGCCCAAATTGCCATCCAATCAGCCTTAACTGGCCATTTAGTCTTTACGACCGTGCATGCCAATAATGCGTTTGATGTCATTAGCCGATTTGTCAATATGGGGATTGAGTCCTATAACTTCGTGGCGTCTTTGAGTTGCATACTGGCGCAACGGCTGGTGCGATCGATTTGCCCTCACTGCCGAGTCCCGGTAGAAATTCATCCTGATCAATGTCGAGAGTCAGGCATTGATTATCAGGCTGTGAAACATCTAACATTTTTCGAAGGCAAAGGATGCAATGAATGCCATGGATTGGGATTTCGAGGCCGAAAAGCGATTACAGAATTTTTGGACATGACCGATTCCATTAAAGAAATGATTTTAGCCGGAAAAACATCCTCTGAAATTCGTGTATTGGCCATGGCGCAAGGCATGACCTCCTTACGCCAAGCCGCCTTGGAAAAAGTCTTTCGAGGAGAAAGCACCCTCAAAGAAATCAATCGTGTGACTCCCATCGAAGAAATATTATGAAATTTTCTCCCCTCCAACAACCCACGATGGCTCTCTCCATTTCAGAAGATGCCATATTTGTCATCGAAGTCAAACAATCATGGCGAACGACGACCCTGAAGGAAGTTAAAAAAGTTTCGCTTCCACCCGGCACCATTCGTCTCTCCTCTGCAAAACCCAATATTGAAAATATGGAATTGTTTAAACAACAATTAGGCATCGCTACCGAGTCCTTCAAAAAACCCGTTTCCATTGCCCTGAGCCTACCCGATCTTTGTGCACGTACGAGCGTGTTCGAATTCTCAACGTTTCCTGGGGAAAAAAGCGAGCAAATGGCACTTTTACGATGGCGATTCCAACAAGACTTAAAGTTGGATACGGCCCAATCACGGTTGGACTATGAGGTCTATGTGCCGACATCCCTTGCCGACGCATCAAAAAAGTCTGGCAATCCAGAAAAAGTCCGAGTCCTAGGGACAGCGATTCGGAATGAAATCGTCGAGCAATTTGAACGCGCCTGTCTCGACCTCAAACTCATGCCGATTTCGGTGAGCATTTCCGGTCTGGACATTTTTGATCTCTATCAACCCACGATCAAAGAAATTTTAGAAGTTGAAGACCGACGCACGACCAGCAAATCTCCTGAAGCCATGTTTCTTTTTATCAGTCATTGGGGCTTTACATTTTTTGCCTTTAACGAAGGATGTCCAAGCTTTGTCCGTACAAAAGCCATTACGATTCGGCCGAATTCGAGTCTAGGTCAGGGGGATGCCTCACCATCCGGTTCAACCAATCAAGAAAATGTGGGCAAAAAAGGCCAAACAGACCTACCAACTCTCATTAATGCTGAGGGCCCTCGCAACGAAGATAGCTCAACACACCCTTACCCTTTCTATACGGCAACCAAAGTCGAGAAAGAAATCTTAGCCACCTTGCAATATTATTTAGAAACATTTTCACAAGATGGCTCTTCGCCCTCTCTCGCCAATCTTTTTGTGGTAAGCGACCTGGAACATGGGCATAGGCTCCTTCCTGCACCTGAGTATCTTCAACAAACGGCCAAAGTCAGCGGGTTGAGTATTTCGGATATTCAGGTCACTCCACTCTCTACGGTTTCCCAATTCAATAAACGAGAAAACTGTTTGGCTCAAGATTCCAACATCTGGTCTGCCCTACCCGGCTATGCCAGCTTAAAGGTGGCATGATGGTTCCACGTGTCCAAATTCATCTCTCCCCCCCTGGGATGAAACATCTGCGATTAATCCAGTTTGGACTGAAGCTCATTACTGCTGGATGTCTTGCGCTCACATTTTCTTTGTTGTGGATAGCCACAACACTCCATGAAAAAATTGACGCCTTTGAAACTCAAACGCATACCATCATCAGCGAAACCAGCCAGATTGTCGCCCAAGCTGAAGCGACGGGAATGGATCTAACTGATCAAGCCATCCAAAAAATTCCAGGACACATTTCCTTTGTCAAACAAGTACGAGGGCGTGTGGGATTTTCTTGGACACAATTGCTAACCGACCTGGAGTCTGCCGTTCCTGGAAACCTCATGATGAGTACGGTGTCGTTGGATGAAAAAACCAATACGGTGTTGCTGAATGGCTCAACTCCGTCACTCCAAGATTTAAACCTGTTGATTCATCAACTCGAAAAGCATCATGCCTTTCGTGATGTCATTTTGACCCAACATTCACAAAAGAAAAATAAAGATTCAACGAGTCAATCGTTTATCGTTTTCTCCATGAAAGTTTCTTACGATCCGACTTTTCACTTTTCGAAACCAGTTAAATCTTAAAACACCATGAATCCCTTGAAATTCGTCCAGCAGTCGAAGTCTACGTTTTTGATTTCACAGCATCTCATGCCATTGTTTATTGTGGCGATATTAGCAGCGCTCTCGTCCATCGGAATGTTCGGTCTGATGTTTTATCCTGCTCAAGAACGATTTACCCGAGTCGCATCCGAATTTCAAGCGGCAGAACAGACTCAAGCACAAATCCAAGCTGCCAAACACACACAAGGGATCATCGCAACCACCTGGAAGGCCCTATCAGATTATCGAGAGTTTATGGATCTCAGCTTAGACATTGCTGATTTGGCCAAACGAAACCACGTCAGTATCCCTGGCATGGGCTATGATTTCAAACCATTGACCCATAAATTCGCCGCCAAAGGCACGTTTGCCTTTGAGGCTCAAGGTGACTATGAAGCCATCAGAAAATTCATTTACGAACTGGAAAAACGATGGCCGTATCTGTTTATCGAAAAATTATCAGTGGAAAGTGCAAAAAAAAACAATGGGGTACTTTTCAGGATTACCGTATCAACATTTCTCAAAGAATTTCCAAAAACTCTCAATAAGACAAAAGCCTGATGACCAATAAACAAAAAGGCCTGGTATAGCTTGGGTTATTCCTGGCTTGGGGAGTCGTCACCGCGTACCAGATGTCGGATGTATCAGGACCCAGTTCTAACGAGTTTCCTTCAGCAATAAAAGAAGGCCTGTCGCCCCTCCCCTCTGTCAGAGATCTCTCATTAGATCAATCCTTTCCTAATTCCAGACAACAAGTGACCTTCTCCCAACCTCGCAACATTTTTTCTCCGCTGGAATCGCGCAATATGGTCGTCGCTAAACCGGACATTCCGGTCCCTCGACCTTCACTCCCAAGCATTGCCCACACGGCTCCAACACCCCCAGGTCCCTCTTCCGCAGACCTCGCGGCACAGCGAGCCCGGCAACAGCTCAACCAATTTCGTTTTCTTGGATATTTAACAAAAGGGGGTGAAAGCCAGGCCTTTCTCACGAATGGACAGGCGATCTATATTGTGAAACAAGGGGAAATGTTGGAAGGCCAGGTCCAAGTCAACAAAATTGAACCGGAAACGATTGTCCTCTCTACGCAAGTTTTGGAAACCGGAAACCAGGTCCAAGCCACGATTCCCCTCACACCCAAAACCAGTAGCTAATCTTCAGCATAGCTCTTTCCCCCTCCAGCCTGGTAAGATTTTCCATGATTAGCGCAGAGCACATTCTCTTGATAAAAAGTTTCCCTAAGACAAGCATGTGGCTTGGCTTAATCATTGTGACTCCAATATTTTTTTTGGCTTCGCCGGGAATGACGGCCATGTATCGTTGTCATGATCAATCTGGAGCAACAGTCTTAACCGACAATCCCGCACAATTAAAAAATTGCTCTCAACTAGAAGCTTCAGTTGTGTCCGCCCCCCCACTGACAAAAAATACCTATCAGCCCAGAAAGAGGAACGAACCACCCCCTACGCCATACCCTAAAAGTAAAGGAGCCCCTCTGGATCCATCCATGACACAGGAAGCCCAGCAGGATTCTACTCAAGAAAGCGACATTACGATTCCTCTCCAAAAGATTGGAGGGTCGTTTGTCGTCCAAGCCAATTTGAATAATGAACGAACCGCTCATCTTATCGTGGATACGGGAGCCTCGATGACCGTGTTATCCACCAATATTGCCATTGACCTTGGCATTCTTGGCACAACAGACAATGAATTGGCCACCGTCAACACCGCCGGTGGCTCCATCCAAGTCAATATGAACTATCTTTCCTCACTCCATGTTGGAACGGCCCAGGCCAAAAATGTCGCCGTCGCCATCCACGACCTCCCGGATATCCCCGAACAAATCGAAGGGTTGCTCGGCATGTCCTTTCTCAAGCATTTCCTGGTGACATTAGACGCTGAGCATGCGCGTTTGATCCTACGCCCCAAACCCTCCTCCTAAACTCAAAAACGAACACCGTCTTTTCGTTTTCAGAAAAGTCTCACGACCGCGTTGAAAACCAGCCAGGTTGAAGGCAAAGGGGAGAATTACTGTTGAGAAGAAATTGGAGGGAGTGCGCCTAAATACGAAAATTCTCCGAGATGAAGCAACGAAGAATCTTGGCGCAAATGAAAGTCGTCTTCCTGAGGATTCACAAAACCAGGTGCCGAGGTCACATCTGTTTTCCCTGCACGTTGTGGGCTAGGAATTTGAGGGGTTCCCTGTAAGAGATAATCGCCTTGATTGTCAAAAAGCGCATTGAATGCCAAAGTCGTTTGACTTTCTGGGGAAAATAACAATCCCACGGTGCTATAGCCAATAATATTGCCCCGAACAGCCGCTTCTGTCTTATCATGAAAAGCAATACCTCCGCCATTTCGCACCAGCGTGTTCTGAATGACCGTCGCTTTGGCTTGGTCAGTCATGAGCACTGCTTCAAAAAGGTTGTGAGAAATCACATTGTGTCGAAGAGTCACCTCAGAATTCCCTCCAAGTGCGATTCCATGATCGTTGTGGTGAATCCGATTCCCAACAAGCGTCCCAGTAGAATTGGCGAAAGCCACACCAGTCGTTTCACTCTCCCCAATGATACAGTCTTCAATGTGAACATCTTGTACTTGTTGGCTAAAGACCATCCCCTTCACATGAATCTGCTTAAGATGAACACCGCTTCCATTAAAAATTCCCACACCCAAGCCACCATGCTGAAACACCGTCAATCCTTGAATCGTCACGTTGGTAGCTCCGTATGGCCATTTCCCAATATGTAACGATCCCACTCGTTTTTCTCCCGTAATGAACACCTGATCCATCCCATCTCCAATAATCATCAAGTCTTCTTTACTGTGAACCGTCACATCTTCGGGATA
>JAQBGS010000339.1:0-5623 GCA_032128535.1 Nitrospirota bacterium | reverse complement strand
GCACCGGAGGCAGGGGAGCACGATCATCATGACGAAGGTGGGGTTGAGGCCAACCAGCCCACAACACGACAGCAATACCCATTCCTAATATGGCACTTTTCACAAGCAGGGATTTCCCCCAGGACCACTCTCCCCAATATTGAGTCACTGCCATGATCTATTTTCTGCTCTGCTTCATGGAGGATTATGTTCGTTTTCGCGCTTGATGAATGGCCATTCCAACCATATCTTCTGCAGCTTCCATCAACCCTTCTGATAGGGTGGGATGGGCGTGAATCATATCGGCAACATCCGTCACCGTTAACCCGCCTTGCATCGCCAACGCCCCTTCGTGAATGAGATCGGCGGCATGTGCGCCGATAATATGAACTCCAATAATTTTCCTGGATTGTTCATTGGCAATAATTTTAAACTGACCAGTGATTTCACCAACGGCTTGAGCCTTACCAAGACCCCCATAGCGAAACCGTCCAACCGTGGGTTGCAATCCCTGCTCACGTGCCAGCTGTTCCGTCAGCCCTACTCGCCCAATTTCGGGGAGCGTAAAAATCCCTGCAGGGATCACATCATAGTTGATTGACTGAGTCGTACCCATCGCATTGACGGCGGCCACTTTTCCTTGCGCAGACGCCACATGTGCCAGCATGGATTTCCCTGTCACATCGCCAATGGCATACACACCTGGAACCGAAGTTTCCATGCGTTCATCGACTAGAATTTCTTCGCGACTTCCAGTTTTGACGCCTACGGTCTCTAATCCTAATCCACGAGAATTCATTCGGCGGCCAACCGAAATGAGCATCTTCTCTGCAGTGACCGACTGTCCGGTGCTAAGAGTCGCCTGGATCCCCTCATCGGTGGATTGCCAATCTTGGATCGTCGTATTCAGAGCTAAAAGAACTTTACGTTTTTTGAATTCACGAGTAAGAATGGCCACCGTATCTTCATCTTCCAGGGGCAGTAACGTCGGCATCATTTCCACTACTGTCACCTGACACCCCAGTCCACTGAATAAACAGGCAAACTCACAACCCTCGACTCCTCCACCCACAATAATAATACTCTGAGGAATCTCAGTAAGATCCAAGGCCTCCTTGCTTGAAATGACCTTTATCCCATCAAGCGGAAACTGCTCCATTTGTGGCCAAGAAGATCCGGTAGCCAGAAAAATGGCTTCGGCATCCAACAGGTTAGTGCCCCCATTGGCATCAGTGACCCGAACCTGACGATCAGTCACCAACTCTCCTCGTCCAGCCACATGTTGAATGTTCCATTGTTTGAATAAGGTCGTAATGCCTTTCACCAGAGATTGAACCACATCATTTTTTCTGGCCATCATCCGCTTGAGATCAAATCCAATCGGGCCTTCAAACGTTAATCCCCATTCCGCAGCATGGCGAGCGCGTTCCCCAAGATCAACAAGATTCAATAAGGTTTTGCTGGGAATGCAGCCCCAATTGAGACACACGCCTCCCACCGCTTGTTCTTCAACAATGGTTACTTGGGCCCCCAATTGAGCGGCACGGATCGCGGCGACATACCCACCAGGTCCCGCGCCAATAATAATGATGCGTTGGGTGGAAAGCATTACTCTTGAGAGGTCAAAAAGGCTTCATATTGTTCAGCGGTCATCAGCGCATCGACTTCAGCGGGATTGGATAGCTCCAACACCGCAATCCACCCCCGGCCGTAGGGGTCTTGATTCAGCAACTCAGGATGTTCTTCCAATTCCTGATTGACCTGCACCACGGACCCCGTGACTGGCGAATAGATGGTAGACGTGGCTTTGGTCGATTCGACTTCGCCAAGCTCGGCCTCTGCCGCGAGAGTGGCCCCAACTTCAGGAAGGTCAATAAACACAACATCGCCCAACGCATCTTGGGCAAAGTTACTAATGCCTAACGTCGCCTTGTTGCCATCCACACGAATCCATTCGTGTTCTTTGTGATAACGCAAATCCTGCGGTTCCATCCCTACCCCCTTTTCCTCACGATCATGATGTGGTTTTGAGATTTCCTCAATGGTTTGTCCTGATTCGGAGCCTGTGTTCAATTGGCTACGCCGTCATGAGACAACGCGCCTCTTCAAGATTCGCTCAGCAGGCATGGTTGTGAATGATTAGGAAAATGCACGAAGATCGTGAACCACACCAATGCCAGAAGGAAAACCTTGGAGCGGAGCCATCTGCTTCTCAGCGGCTTGCGGTTGGAGCCGCTGCCCGCCTTGGGCAGGAATACTGACCCATACACGCCGTGGATTATCGACAACAGGAAGCAATCGATCAAGCACCGCTTTTGTAGAAATACGGCGTAATTTTTCAATAACGGCCTGTTCCGTAAACGTCGACCGTCGATCAATTTCCGGACGCACAAAGAAAAATGAAAACTTGCGCCCTGCAGCATCCATCGCATCCTCAGCATATTTCACTAGCGCTCCAACAGGATCGGTTAAAGCATGAGGATGGAGTTCTAACCCAAATTGCACAGCTGAGTACTGCGAACGAAGACGATCAACCACTGCTTCGAGAATGCTCAGACGTTCACGGGCCTTCCAACCGGCCCAACGCCAAAACAAAGAATCCTTCGTGCTCTCACTAGTCGGAGACGTCAGGCTTGGTGAATCTTTTGCGGTCTGCAACGGATCAAACCCCCGGTAGAAAATCCTGGAAGGCTCGAAGGCCACGCCAAATTGTTTTTCAAATCGCTTCACGCCTATTTCCGTCATCCCTTCAATAAGACCCAGCGGATAATCATTCAGCAACACCACACCATCAACCCCTTCTTTGCAGAGTCTGGCCAAAAAACGTGTCAGGAATTCCTGATAGGCTGGATGAAACAGATCGAACCATTCGCTGGCGTGAAAAGTCCCCGTCTCGACTTGCCACATCTGGTCCCGCCAAGCTTGATGTTCTGACGGCGACCAATTCCCCAGACAACGAAGATTCACTCCGACATACATCAATAACCCAGCACGATGACTATGGTCCGCATACGACCGCAACAACGATTGGAGTTGATCCATTTCCAAAAGCGGTTCCGGGCTCTGGGAAGTCGAATGGATCACCGCCGTCCTTTCGCACCCCAGATCAATCAGTAAGGTGGTCACCCCATCTTGCTTCATCTTGTGTATGCCCTGCTCAAACCCGTTTGCCCCCGGCAGTTGATTTAAGGCAAATCGAATGGCTTGCGTATCCTTAGGAGGCAACTCTCGTTGCTCAAGTAAGACTTGAATTTCCTTGAGTCGCTGAGACGATGGGGCTTGATAACGTTGCCCGATTTTGGCCGAGGCCAACTGGCGATACTCCCGCTGAGCCGCCTCCAAATTTCCCATCTGATCATACGATTGCCCCATCCACCAATGTCCCTCGATTTCAAGATCGACTTGGGGATTCAAGGCTAACAATCGGGATAATTCCCGAATAGCTTTCTGAAATTCATTCGCCTCAAAATGGTCTTGAGCTTCCTGAAATATCCGCTCATGAATCTGACGGATGTTCTGGGCCTGATCCTGCTGTGGTACGTGTTCAGCCTGATCTGGCTGATGTCCAACAACTGGCGGGATTGTCCCAGCCCCAGATGGTGATTGGGGCGGCCGTGTGCGTCCACAAGCCACAAGCATTCCCACACACAACAGACAGACGAATGTCAGGTGCAACGCATTCCGAAACTTGTGAGACCACACTGGCATGTGACGTGAACCGCTCCTAACTTAATTCAGACTCTGCAAAAAAATACCGGATTTCGATTTCTGCGTTTTCGACCGAATCAGATCCATGGACGGCATTCGCTTCAATCGACGCGCCATGTACCGCACGAATCGTTCCCGCATCGGCCTTCTTGGGGTCCGTGGCCCCCATGAGATCACGATTTTTCTTGACGGCATTGGCCCCTTCCAAGGCCAACACCACAACCGGCCCGGAACACATATAGGTGGTCAAATCATTAAAAAATGGGCGTTCCCGATGCACCGCATAAAAGCCCTCGGCACAGGCCTTCGATAACCGCATCATGCGTATCGCGATGGGATGCAAGCCGGCCTCTTCATACCGTCGAGTAATATCGCCAATCGCATGCTTCGCTACCGCATCAGGTTTAATAATCGCTAACGTTCGCTCTGCCATTCGAGTAAAATCCTTTCCGAGAATAAATGAAGATAAGTGAGAAGCCGTCATTTTACGGCGCATTCAGTAAACTTGCAATCAGAAAGCCAGACTAAAAGATCTGAAAAAACAGACGGTTAGCGCAAGAGAACCCCAGGGATTGTGGGAAAGGCACAACAACGAGTAAAAGCCGTTGGAGAAAAGAGTCGTACGAATTGAAAAGGAAGATTTGCTAGAGATCTGAAGAAGCAAAAAACCTGCTGAATCTACCTTTCTTCAGAGCAAGCCTCAGGAGGCCGTGTATCCTGAGCCAACCCTTTGGAAAAAACAATTCGGCCCACCTGCTTCACATTGGCACAGAGATCACCTAAGCCTGGAGTCACCAGTCGAAAGGCCCCGCCGTGCTCAACTGGAAAACCACCACCATCCTGCTCGTACAAGAGAATGCCAAATTGTCTTGCCTGCTCCAGAGTCACGCATGCGGAATACTGTCCATCTTTTGAATAGAAGGTCACATGATCGGTACCGGCCTGAATGGTTGCAACATCAAGTATTGCTTGAACTTTAACTCCACACCCTTTCATCGTGGGCATGACGATTCCAATATCTGGGATTTGAGCATCTGGAGCTAACAGCCGAAGATGGGCACGAGAAAATCGCAGAGGCTGCTGAACAGTTCCCTCCACGACAACGACTGGCTCATCCAAAGACTCCTGAGGCAACATCCCCTTTATTAATGCCGTGAGCATTTCATTCATGGGTGTCGGCACCCCAAATTCTTGCCCGCGTTTCACAATATAGCCATTCAATTCATCAATTTCGGTTGGGCGCCCGGCCTTCCAATCATCATACATCGACGTATGAATATCCCGTAGCTCTTGCGACCACTTCACCACCTTCTCCGGCATATCCCCATCCAAGGGTACGCGATGCGCGGCCATGGCCACAGCAGAGACTTCACGCACAATCGTCGCGATGACGGGTTTAAGTTCGTGAGCATCCAACGCTTTGGCGACATGATCGTTAAGCAAAACCGTGAGTGGATTAAACACACAATTCCAACACATCTTCTCCCACTTGGTCTTCCGAATATCTTCGGTCAGAAAGCACGGAATCCCAGCCTCTTTAAAAATGGCTTGAACCTGTAACAGCCGTGGCGTCTCTAATCCCATCAATTCCCCAATTGTCACCATCCCTTTTTTGAAATGGTCAATGACACCAGGCTCCACAATCTTAGAATAAATAAACGCCACACCCCCGACCACGCGTTCCCGCCCGAATCGCATCTTCAACGTATCTTCAATCGTCACCCCGTTTTGTAAGGTCAAAATCGTGGTGTCCGATTTCAAAATGGGTTCGATCTGATCCATCACCTCATTCAAGTCATAGGCTTTCACCCCTAAAATAATCAGATCGGGTTGTGGCAAATCGTGCGGATTGGACGCAGACGAAGGATGCACCGTAAAGCTCTCGCCGATGGCGCTGCGAATAGTCAGCCCATTGTTTGCAACGGCAACCTGCGTC
>JAQBGS010000338.1:0-5700 GCA_032128535.1 Nitrospirota bacterium | reverse complement strand
TCCCATATCCCGGGCCTTGATGGGTCCGTATGTCGAAGAGTTAGCCGAAAATATTCGTGCGCAATAAAGTGAAAATCTTCCCCGCCTTCACAGGCGGAGGAAGCGAAGATATCCTTTATCCTTATTATCTTATTCGATAATCCAAGGAGGCACTCATGCGGAAGACTATTCAAATATTCGGAATGTC
The DNA here is from genome assembly GCA_032128535.1 of Nitrospirota bacterium. GTDB lineage: Bacteria > Nitrospirota > Nitrospiria > Nitrospirales > UBA8639 > Nitrospira_E. The sequence goes on along the minus strand of JAQBGS010000338.1, from coordinate 5,513 downwards.
ACTGGTCTTCATGGCCCTTGTCGTGTTAGCACTGGGTCCGTCCCCGGCAACGGCGATAACCGCCGCTGAAATTGAGGTGGAAGTGCAAAAGGCCTTGTCCGAACTCTATGCAAAGAGTGAAACAGCCAAAGACTTCGGAGCAGTCGCCAAGGGAATTCTGGTCTTTCCGGATGTCTACAAAGCCGGCTTTCTGGTGGGTGCAGCCTTTGGCGATGGTGCTCTTCTGAAAAATGGAAAGACCGCAGGGTATTATCGTACGGTGGAAGCTTCCTATGGACTGCAGGCCGGCATTCAATCCTTTGGCTATGTGTTGTTTTTTATGCAAGATGCCGCTCTTGAATATCTCGACAAAAGTGACGGATGGGAGATCGGCGTAGGCCCGAGCCTCGTCGTGGTGGACAAGGGCTTTGCGGGTTCCATGTCGACCACGACCGCCAAGGACGATATCTATGCCTTCTTTTTCGACCAGAAGGGACTCATGGCGGGACTGGGACTGAAGGGCTCCAAAATTACCCAGATTCATCCTGACTAATAAATAAAAAAATGCGTCCTCTTCTTTTACGTGGGTTAGTGGTCGAAACCGAAAACACATTAGTCGTCATCCCCGCAGGTAGGTAGCGGGGATCTATCCGAAACGAAACCAAGAGAGATTCCCGATTTAGGATCGTTGCATGGATTCATAAAAAGCACGATAACAGAGGACTGCAGAGCCGAACCCTGCCGGTTAGGCCTGTTATTCTTTTCCTCTGGTAACCGCTTCTTGACAATCGGACCGAATATGATACGTTATTAAGTCTTTGGAGGATTGCTATGAACATATCATCTGACATCAAGCCTATTACCTATCTCAAAGCCAACGCGGCCGACTTACTGGAACAAATCAACGAAACACATCGTCCGGTGATCATCACTCAAAATGGAGAACCCAAGGCCGTGCTCCAAGATCCCCAAAGTTATGAAAATATGCGCAAGGCCTTGGGGATGTTAAAACTCATATCGCTAGGAGAAGAAGATATCAAGAAGGGAAAAGCTACATCGCAGGAAAAAGTTTTCAAAAAACTCCAGAGTACCTTGCCCATGAAATGAAGAAAATCTATAAAATTATATGGGCTGAAAGCGCCGAAAAAGATTTGTGCCGTATCCTTGAATACGTTGCCAGAGACAACCCCACGCACGCCGTAAAAATCTTCAACACAATAAAACGCAAAACTTCCAATCTGTATCATGCCCCAACTCAGGGACGCATCATCCCAGAGCTGCAAGAGGAGGGCATCTTGCAATATCGCGAACTGGTCATTCCTCCCTGGAGAGTCATGTATCGAATCGCAGGGCAATCGGTCCTGGTTTTGGCTGTCCTTGATTCGAGACGAAACATTGAAGATATTCTTCTGGGAAAGCTCCTCAACCTGGAAGGATAGGATGCTATGAAAAGGAAGCTGTGTTATCGTCGTCTGGCGTTCTCTTCTTTTGGGGGAAAGAAAGATGGGTCTTGCCTCACATTCCCTATCTCTAATCGGCTAGAAGGTATTCGTGCTTCCGGCCTTCTAATCTAAGGTGAGTTGGTCAGAAATATTCTCTTTAACGATTCGGCCTTTAGCCTCGTAGTTTTTCTTGGCCAAGACGCTCACACCGTGTTTGCCACCCAGAGTTCTTTATCCTAAAACGGCAATTGAGCAGCATGGCATCCGTTCATGCTTCGAGAGCCTCAACACGAACGGGTTGGCGTGCTCATTCCCCATTAGGGGAGCGTTCGCCTTGAGCGGCGGGACAACCATCAAGGCTCGGAACCATTCACGTTCCATGATAAAGCCGGATATATGACCGCAACCCCTCTTTCAAAAGCAAGATATCCCGGTTGCGCAATCGGGGGAGTCCACATATGGCCAGAGCAGATGGATTCCGGATAACACCTGTCGGGAATGACGCCGAGGGGGAGCGATTCCCAATGACCCATCTCACCAATGTACGGGTTCTCCTCGTATTCAGAACTTGAAAGTTTTCGATTACACCAAGATTGTTGAATGTGGGCTCACGAGTATGTCAGTCTTCTGGTGCCTTGTTCTTCTTCGCGGCTGTGGCATCCGTCTTGTTGTATGGTCTGCAAGAGGGTTGGCACCTTACTTCGGAGATCAGTCAATCAAGGATTTCTCATGCGTCGTGTGACAACTGTGGTTGGTGTACTCTTTGGAGCCTTCCTGATCTTTGGAACGGGGGCCTGGGGCACATTAGCGTTAAATATAGATGGACCAGGAAGCAATAACCTTCGCGCGGTGTTGGCTTTGACCTATGCCGTCGCCGGCCTGGTCGCCCTGGGAGCCTACTGTACCAGACGATTTCGCCGGATAGCCGCGGCTTCCTACGTGGGCATGTTTCTCGTGCTCTTTGTTTGGTGGAGCATGATTGAGCCATCCAATGATCGAGTATGGCAGCCGGAAGTCGCCATCCTCCCCTATGCCACGTTCGACGGCGATCTGGTGACGGTGCATAACATTCGCAACTTCGACTATCAGACCGAGACCGATTTTACCGTCGCTTACTACGACCGCACGTACGACCTGACGAAGCTCGACTCGGTTGATCTCGTCGCCGTGTACTGGATGGGCCCCATGATCGCGCACATTTTTTTGACCTTCGGGTTCGGGGATGATCACCTGGCTATTTCCATTGAAGCCCGCAAGGAAGCCACGGAAGGCTATTCATCCATAAAAGGGTTTTTCAAGCAGTACGAATTGATCTATATTGTGGGCGACGAACGCGACTTGATCCGGGTCAGGTCGAATTATCGGAAGGACCCGCCAGAAGAGGTCTATCTGTATCAGTTGCCGGGATCGATCGAGAACGGGCGACGGATATTTGTCGAATACATGAAGTCAATCAATAGCCTCCGTGAGCACCCGAAGTTCTACGATACCTTGATTGCCAATTGCACCAATGTCATCTGGATGCACTCACGGGTCAATCCAGGCCATGTGCCCTTTTCCTGGAAGATTTTGTTGACCGGGTACTTGCCGGAATATATTTACGAGCAAGGGAGAATGCACACCAATCTGCCATTTCCAGAATTGCAGCGTCGTTCCCTCATCAATGAAAATGCCTTACAAGCTGATCAAGCTGCTAACTTTTCCCAACGCATTCGGGCCGATCTTCCCCTTCCCGCCTCTCAGTAAACATCCCCAAACCACTGCTGTCCCAAACAGGGCAGGTAGCCATCATGATCGAACACCAAGTGCAATTTCACCGCGCCCTTGGTGTCCTAGCAACCTGGGCTACGACGCGCTCATAGGGCCACTAGAACACCTGCTCGAAGAGCTCCCACGACTGGTGTGCATTGGTATAGGACAACGACGAGCGGGCGGAGGCCGTCATGCCCAGATGGACGAGCTTCCCCTCGCAGCTCTTCAGTCCACCTTCGATTTCCCGCAAGGAGTGGGCATGACCCGGTTGCAAAAGAGCATCGCCACAAACTGACTTCAGCTCGACAAGCCCTTTCTGCGATACTCGGCTCCTGTCTGTTGGACAATCCGTTGAAAGTTGGTGCGGGGAATGAGCTTGAGAATCTGACTAAATATGCTGCATGAGGCGTTCACGTTGGGCCTCCTCGGTCAGGTGTCAGTGCATTGGCTGATTCACTGCTACCGTAAACTTCTGGACCGCCCAACGTCGTATCCTGTTTTGGACAAGCGTGGTAGGGGATAGAATTTTGGGAGAAGAGAATACACCCCTGCCCTTCTGTTTCAGGCAGAGAGTGTATCCGGGGCTTTCGGTTTTGAATATTGACTAACGAAGAGCTTTCTCTGAGAAAAAGCCCGCATCCGGTCTACCAGCCACTAGAGGCTCTTGAGAGCGCTGTCCAGCGATTGAATGACCTCATCCACGCGTTTGATGACGCTATCCTTTTGGTCAAATACTCGTTGGCTGGTTGGTTTCATCGCCTCCAACCCCTCTTTGCTTAAATCGGATTTCAGATACTGCCTGATGTCTTGGAGGTCGGTGATAAAAGGAGACCATTCCTTCTTAAGTTCGGCAATCTTCTGTTGGATAGCAGAATAGGTCGCATCCGTGGCGGTCCGCCGTTCCGCTGCGCTCGCGCGTGTTTGTTCGTTTTTCAGTTTTTTAAGATTTTCATCCCAGGCCATGAATTGTTCTCTCACGACGGTCTCGGTGGCAGCTCGTTGTTCCCGTGCTTGCCCTAATTTGTCTTCCAAGATTCCTAGCTCGTGAGTATAGCTTTGATATTGCGTGGACAGATCTGCCTGAGGTTTTGACATCAGCTCATTCAGCGCCCCAACGGTTTTCTCAACCTGTCCCCTAAGAGACACCCCTTCAGTTCGTAAACCCTCAAGACCCATCGCAATATTCGGCGGGAGTGAGGCAGTCGTACTGCATCCAACCGAAAGCATCGAAACGACTATTCCGAACGGCACGTTTGCGAGCATTGATCTCCATGAAGACACATTTAGCCCCTTCTTCATCATTTCACACTCCTTCTTTAAAATTTTATATTGAAAATTATTGTGCCCCGAACGAGCCAATCTAGACTAGAGAAAGATTTTAGCGGATGAAATGAGCCCATATCAATAATTTAAGAAGTGACTTTGAGGAGAATGACTGTTCCGTTACCTTCGGTGTTGTCTCCACGAACCTTTTCCTTTCATTGCCTTTAATAATACAGATAATTTTACACATCCTGCATCTTCCTGTGTGGGAAGTGAATTTTCGGCATTTTTCTCGAAAGCCGATTGCTGATCCCTGAGCCCTTCTTCGGCTGTTGCATTTTGCGCCAGGACTCCTATTCGCAGGTGTGGCTTTTAGCTGCAGCCCATCTGGGGAAATTCTTAAATACCTCTCATGTCATAGCAAAATGAGTCTTTAGTGGAGTTCCGGATGCATGTCACGTGAAGCACAACAATTGCTAAAAACTGAAGTGGTTCAGTGAAAATGCACAGAAAGAATAGAGCGTGGATAATTTCTCAGTCTCAGGGTTTGTCCGCGACGCCGGTTTCAATTGAGGGGAACCATGCATGCCTGAGGACCCCGACAGAATTTGTGGTCCCAGGGGGCGAAGGCGTCCAAGACGACACAGCGCAGGTCGCCATGATCGGCCGACGCTGCAAGCGTACGGTCTACGGAGACAAAGAGATCGACGATGTTAAAATACGTAAAGGCAAGATAACTGGGAGGGACAACACATGAAGGTCATCATCGTTGGTGGAGTGGCAGGGGGGGCGTCGTGTGCGGCGCGTTTGCGCCGGTTGGATGAAAAAGCGGAAATCATCATGGTGGAGCGCGGGCCGTATGTGTCATACGCAAACTGCGGGTTGCCCTATCATATTAGCGGCGTGATTGAAAAAGGAATCGAGCCTCCTGGTGGGGACCGAACAGATGTTTCGCGCCATGTTTGCGATCGATGCGCGCACGAACTGCGAGGCCATTGCGATTGATCCGAAGAGGAAAACCGTGGACTTGCGCGACGCGAAGACCGGCACCGTCACGACCGAGTCCTACGACAAGCT
>JAQBGS010000337.1:0-3826 GCA_032128535.1 Nitrospirota bacterium | reverse complement strand
CGACCCAATGTAAAGCCTATGGCACGCAAGTCGTGGCTGGCGTGACGCCAGGCAAAGCCGGGCAAGAGGTGGAAGGCATTCCGGTGTTCAATACCGTTCGGGACGCCGTGAAGAAGACGGAAGCGACCACCTCGTTGATCTTTGTGCCGCCACCCTTTGCCGCTGATGCCATTCTAGAAGCGGCTGAAGCCGGGATCTGGCTGATCATCTGTATCACCGAAGGCATTCCGGTCAATGATATGGTTCGCGTCAAACGGGCGCTCCATGGGAAGCAGACACGTCTCATTGGTCCTAATTGTCCTGGGATCATCACAGCCGACGAATGCAAAATTGGCATCATGCCGGGCTTCATCCATAAAAAAGGTCGCGTGGGTGTCATTTCGCGTAGTGGAACATTGACCTATGAAGCGGTGAATCAGCTCACGCAGTTAGGGCTTGGGGAAACCACGTGCGTGGGAATCGGTGGCGATCCCATCATTGGCACCGGCTATATTGATTTACTCCACATGTTCCAAGAAGACGATGAAACCGAAGCCATCGTCATGATCGGAGAGATCGGTGGAGATGCCGAAGAAAAAGCCGCAGCGTTTATTCAAAAAGAAATGACCAAACCTGTCGTGAGCTTCATTGCCGGTATCACGGCACCTCCCGGTCGTCGTATGGGCCATGCAGGTGCGATTATCACCGGTGGCAAAGGTACGGCCGCTGATAAAATGGCAGCCTTAGAAGCCGCTGGTGTAACCGTCGTGAAAAATCCAGCGGAAATTGGCGACGCGGTGAAATCGGTTTTAGGTTAAGGTTTCGCGCTTTCGTAGGCACGTTCTCCGGTGCCCATTTTCTCTGAGGCAAAGGCCCTGTCCTGGCTGAATAATCAGTGCCCCCTATCTTTCCCAGAAAATCCTATTAATCCTAATTGCTGCAATTTTTCCTGAAGCCGGTGAGAACTGTTATCTTGCCTCCAATTCATTCAATCGTGAGGAGGGTGTAACCCATGTCCCGTAAATATGTGGCGTTTGATATTGAAACAGCCAAAATCTTGCCTGAAAACTTTGGTGACTTACATGATCACCGGCCGCTGGGCATTACCTGCATGGCCACGTGGTGCAGTGATGAACCTTCGGCCATGACGTTTTACTCCAAAAATGCTGACGGGTCCCCCGCCCCTCAAATGACAAAGGAGGACGTGGCGGCCTTTGTCGAACACCTGAAGACCAAATTACAGGAAGGTTATACCATCATCACGCACAATGGGCTGGGATTCGATTTCGTGATTGTGGCAGAAGAATCAGGGAAAACGGATGAATGCCGTGAATTGGCCATGAGCCACGTGGACATGATGTTTCACTTCTTCTGTGGAAAAGGATTCCCTATTAAACTGAATGCCGCGGCGAAGGCCATCGGCGTAAGTAAGCCTGCCAATGTTGATGGCTCCGTGGCGCCGAAATTGTGGAAAGAGGGCGAATGCCAAACCGTGTTGGAATATGTGGCCCAGGATTGTCGGTTAACTTTGGATGTGGCCTTAGCAAGTGAGCAATCTAAAAAGGTGAGCTGGATAACTGGGCGTGGATCTACGTCTCATTTCGATTTACCTGATGGATGGTTGACGGTAGAAAAAGCCTCCAAGCTGCCGGTGCCAGATACCTCATGGATGGACAAGCCCTGGCCGCGATCAAAATTTACGGAATGGTGGTGAGTAAGCAACGTCCACCTTTGCGTCTTAATTTATTCATAAAATACTTTTGATGAAAGGTAAGTGAAACGATGACTGTATTGATTGGAAAGAATTCGGTGGTCAGCGTCAGTTATACCCTCACGGATGATGCCGGAAAAGTGTTGGATAGTTCTGATGGCACGAAACCCATGGTGTATTTACATTGTGCGGGAAATATTGTGCCAGGCTTGGAAAAGGCACTAGTGGGTAAAGCAGAGGGCGATTCTCTGAAGGTCAGAGTTGAGCCACCCGAGGCCTATGGAGAGCTCATCCCGAACGGTGTCAAGACTATCGAACGAGCGGCGTTTGAGGGAGTCGATGTCGTGGAAGTGGGAATGGCCTTCGAAGCACAGGCGCCGGACGGCAGTGAGCAACATATTATGGTGACAAAAGTGGAGGGTGATAACGTCACCATTGATATCAATCACCCCCTAGCCGGTGTCGCCCTAAACTTTGATATTAATATTTTGAGCGTGCGGGATGCCACAAAAGAGGAACTTGATCATGGCCATACCCATGAGGGTGATGGTCATAGTCATTAAGTCTGGAGTGTCGTTCCATTAATCCGCCTATGGCGATTTGGTATTCACTAATCGGGAGTCACAGCCGATGAATTGAATAAGGACATCCCAGGAAGACCAGATGAGGGCTGAACAATGGCCTAGGATAGTTGAATCAGAGGAGAAAGGCCCCCAGAATGAAAAGCCTGGCCAAACAGCTGGCGCTCGTTGTTTTTTCCCTGTCATTGCTTCAAATAATCATAGCCGGATTAATTCGGGAGGGATTCCTGGCCGAGACCATTTCAAACTATGAATTGCTTGAATCCTCTTCTCGGTTTATCCTCTTCCCAGACCCAACCATAACCCTATCGGTTTTGGTCGTATCGTTTTGCGTCTGGGCCATCCTATTCTGGCTTGGACAAAGAACGCGAAAAGCTCCATTCTCACCACCTTCTCGTCCTCCCCAAGAATCGTTCAGACAATTAGTGAGCCTTCGCAAGAACCAGGAATCTAAGCCAGGGCGTCTCCCAAAATCCCGCACTACCACTCATCATGATCGTGTGAAGGTTGAGGATGAATGGCGCAGGTTGGAAGAGGCGGACAAAGAAGCGATTAGGGCGATCGTGTCTCAGGGCGGGCTCTGGGAAACCGATATTGTCGCCCTTCTGGAAACCCGAGGATTTTTACATCCCAAAGCGACCTTGGCCTCTTTAGCGGAAAGAGTTAGTTTTATAGATTGTGACTATGCTGGGTACCATTCTATTCACCCAGAATATCATGCACAGTTAGTCAGTGTGCTTGACACGGATAATGCCGAGGACTCTCTTTAAAGACCAAGAGTAAAAATGGAGCAAAAATATTTGTGCCTTATTTTTGTTGATTAAATGCCTGGCAACCTTGCAACTCGTATCCAAATGAACGTTTCGAATAAATTAAGGGCAAACTTGTAAGAATGAGTGTCTAAAAAGAAATCGGAGTGATTTATTGGCCCCTCTCTCCATGAATGGCTCGGAACACGCGGAGTTGGCCGTAATCATAGAGGTCGCCGAGGAGTTCTTTGGCGCCGGCTAAATTCCCCAACCCGGTCTGAGCAAAAGCTGCGGCCATGTGTGTTTGCTCTTCAGCCGTGATGAGCCGATTGATATCCACGGATTCACCGGCTTGGATGGCTTGTTCCAGGTGTCCATAGATGGTACTTGCCACCAGTCCCCGTTGCTTGGCGATGTCTTCCACAGAAAACCCTCTTTGAAATACGCGTAACGTTTCTTGGATGGTGTTACTCAGGGGTTTTGCCTTGCCTAGTGTGGAGGCTGATCGTGGTGGGGCTGTGGATGTGTTTGAGGAATGTTGTCGAGGGTTGTTTCCCACGTATTCTGCGATGGCTGCCAGAAAGTCTGCTCCAAATTCCTTCATTTTCCGTTTTCCCACTCCGCTAATTCGTAAGAACTCTTGCTCATTCGCGGGGTAGTCCTGCGCCATTTGTCGCAGCGCCACATCAGAGAAGATGACATAGGCTGGGACATCGCGTTCATCCGCCAAGGCTTTCCGCAGTTGGCGTAAGTGTTCGAATAATGACTCATCATGAGCGACCTCATCGGTTGAGTGTGTTTTGCGC
>JAQBGS010000336.1:0-6483 GCA_032128535.1 Nitrospirota bacterium | reverse complement strand
TTTTTGTCTCAGGCTGCTTGCTCAGCCCAAACCGAGGTAAGTGGTGTCGTACAAAAATACCTTGAAGACGAATTTTCGAGGCGGTAGAGAAGGCCTAATAGTGGCATGGTGCCACATGAGTATTCTCGTTTGAAGGTTTGTGCCAGTTTTTATCTTCCTGTATTTTCAATTTGGCTTAGGCCCTCACAGAAGACATAGGAAGAGGCACGGAGCTTCGAACATGAAGGTCCCGTTGCGGGAATGGAATCTCCACGCCATTTTGTCTGAATTTTTTTACGATGGCGCAGTTGATTTCGGATTGTATCTGCCGGCGGCCTTGCGGATCGCCTACCCAGGCCAATAAACGCATGTTCCATGCGGAGTCTCCGAAACTCATCAGCCAAGCTTTTGGTTCGGGGTGGGATAAGGTCAAGGGGTGTTCTTTCGCGGCTTCCAACAGTGAATGCATGACCATATCCAAATCAGAGCTATACGAGACGCCAACCTCAATTTCGAGCCGGGTTTTCGGATCGCCATGCGACCAATTGGTGACGGTGGAGGAGATGAATTCGGAATTGGGAACGACAATGGCCACATTGTTGAGCGAGCGAATGGTGGTTGACCGTATATTGATTTCTGTCACATCGCCTTCTGTGTCTCCCACGGTTATGCGGTCTCCTACTTTGATGTGTTGTTCAAATAACAACATGAGTCCGGCAATGAAATTGGATGTGAGGTTTTGAAGGCCGAACCCGATCCCTCACTCCTGGGTTAGCGGCCTTCGGGAATAGATGATTGGTCTGACCGACGACTCATTGATAGCAATGAATCCTGCTCCTGACGAACGGCATCCCCGACCGTGAAAAAATCTCTACCCGATTCTAAAGGTTGTGACAGGCTGATCAGGTTGGAATGCGGAACCTTCGTAAGGAAATTCTGAGACAAAAGGCGATCAACCATCCAGGGACGAGGAGTTTTGAGCGAAGGAACGGAGGCACTTCACCGACTTGAATCGTAGGGCAGGGATGATACCAGCAGCCCTCGCGTCTGATGGCCCGCGAGGGCTGCTGGTTCTCGGTCACCTAGCAGCGGCTACTCGACCGCAGGCTTTTTGGCCTTGGCTTTCTTCCCTTTGGTGGATTTCTTCATCTTGTTGGTGTCCTTGTCTGGTTTGGCCTCGGCAGGCTTCACGGCATCCTTCTCTTCGGTGGCCATTGTCTCAGACGATGTTGGCGTTGAAGGGGCAGGTGTTGTCGCCGCAGGTTCAGCCAAGACGCCTCCGGCAAATGCCACCGTCATGGTAAAGACCAATGCGCTCATCAGTGATGGGTGTAACACGTGGTTCTCCTTTGGTGAGTCCTCATAATGACTGAGGAGGTGAATAATGAGGGGTTTCCCAGAACACTCACCTAAGCAAAAGGAGGACCAACATATTTTAAAAAAAAACGAGAATGAGTTGTGGGCATGGGGAGACGAAACTCCAGGCAAATGGCCTTTGATCGCCTGCCTCGTCTTCCGCCAGCCTCACTGCGTGTCCCAAATGGCGGACAAGTTGTCTGACGTTTCGGACAAATTGTGCCAAAATACGCCGTCATCGAACCCGGAGCGAAGAAGGAAAGCAGCAAGGGTGTTTGGAGGCTTCCTCTTGGCTGATAGCCGTTTTCCCCCCATGCAGATGGGCGTTGTTTGAATGGGTATTCCCCTTGCATTGCTACAGTTACAGTGCCGAGTGATGCGAATGGCACACATCCAAATATTCTCAGGGGAGGGAATCATGTTGAATAAGTGTGAGTCATGTGGACAACATTCATCTCAAACGGCTTATGAGTTAACCACACAACATGAGTTGTGCCCTCCTTGTTATGGTGATTTAGTGAAGCAACTTGCTACTCTTGAGCAAAAACGATCTTCTCGGCCTGAGTTCGAACCGACGGCTGCCTCATGATCGTCCGTTGAGATCGCGTAGGTTCTAAGAACGGCAAAGAAGTAAGGTCGTGCGACGTGACGGAAGCAGGCAGGCAGGCAGGGAAAAAGAGTGAAGCCTTGCTGCAGGTTCGTGACAGACCTACAATACAAGTGCCAGCCAGCGGATACAACGGTATGCGTGTAATCAGGGGGGATAATGCCGTATCGGGAATGGCGTACAACGGTTGTGGCCGGAGAGATGACGTGACCAATCGATACCAGGAAGATGAGACCCACCAGGAGGCCACGCAAGACCTCCAGCAACGGAATGAGGAGCTGGTGCTCGTCAACGAACGACTCGTAGTCGATCAGCGTGAGTTGCTGCGGCAACAGCGCTTGGTCGTGTTAGGAAAGCTTGTGGCGACCATTGCCCACAAAATCGGGACGCCGTTAACGGCCATCTCGGGACATCTGCAACTCTTACTAGAGGACCCGCAGTTGTCTTCTGAGGTCAATCAACGCATTCAAATCATTTTTCGACAAACGCACCGGTTGAATACGGTCATGCAAGATTTATTGAATTTTGCCAGGACCCCCACGTTGGCCTTTGAACCGGTTTCCATTCCGCACTGCCTGGATCAAGCCCTGCAACTCTTTCTTCCGATTTTTGAGAAACAATCCATTCTGTTAAGCACACATTATCAGGCATCCTTGCCCTTGGCCTGTGCCGACTTCTTGCAACTGCAGGATGCCGTCAACAATCTCATTGATAACGCCATTGATGCGATGCCTCATGGAGGACAGCTGAGGGTGAGTGCGTGGCCGCAAGATCGGCAGGACTCGGTCGTCCATGAACCGGGGATCTGTATTGAAATTCACGATACCGGGATAGGCATACCTCCCGACTGCCTGGAATCCATTTTTCAGACATTTTTCACCACCAAAAATATCGGGGTGGGCACAGGCCTCGGGTTAGCCATTGCGTCGGAAATCGTTCAACAACATCAAGGCAAGCTTTCTGTGGAAAGCACGGAGGGCAAAGGAACCACGTTCTTCCTCTGGCTTCCAGCATGGAGTGAGAAAACGTAATGCGACCCACTCGCGTCTTGATCGTGGATGATGAAATCGAAACCTGCGCCTTACTCCGTGAAATCATGGAAAAAGAGGGCTACGAAGTCCAGGTCGGTCACGATGGCCGCACCGCATTAGATCTGGTTGTCCACCATCAGCCGGATGTGGTGTTAAGTGATATCCAAATGCCCGGCATGAATGGCATTCACTTGTTAACGGCGATTCACCAGCATCATCCCGCCACCCAAGTCATCCTCTTAACCGCCTACGGATCGTTGAGCACCGCCGTGGAGGGCATTAAAGCCGGCGCGTTCGATTATCTCAGTAAGCCTTTTGTCTTGGATGAGATTCGAACGGTGGTTCGTCAAGCCTTGGACCATAAACGCATGCTCGAGGAGAATCGCACGCTTCGTGACACGGTGGCCCCATCGAATCCGCTGAATAATATCCAAGGGAAAAGCCCGGCCTTAGTGGCGGTGTATAAACTGATTGCACGAGTGGCTCCCACGGATTCCACGGTGTTGATCCAAGGAGAAAGCGGAACGGGAAAAGAGCTGATTGCGAGGGCCATTCATGCCAATAGCTTACGCAAGGATGGTCCCTTTGTGGCCGTGGATTGTGGAACCCTTGCTGAAACCCTTCTGGAAAGTGAGTTGTTCGGCCATGAGCGTGGCGCTTTTACCGGGGCCATATCCCGAAAAAAGGGATTAATGGAATCTGCGCAACATGGAACCTGTTTCTTGGATGAGATCGGCGATATTTCTTCCACGTTGCAAGGCAAGTTGCTTCGTGTCCTTCAAGAGCATGAAATTCGTTATGTGGGGGGTGTCGATTCGATACCCGTCAACGTACGGATTGTTGCTGCGACCAACAAGAACTTGAAGACTTTAGTAAAAGAGGGGAAGTTTCGTGAGGACCTCTTTTATCGGCTAAACGTGGTCACCATTGCCTTACCCGCGCTTCGGGAGCGCCCGCAAGATATTCCCGTATTGGTGGAATTTTTCCTTGAAAAATATGGCAAGACCGCATCAAAACATGTGACGGGAGTCAGTTCCCAGGCCATGGCCATCATCATGCAATACAATTGGCCGGGCAATGTGCGTGAGCTTGAACATACGATTGAGCATGCCATTGTCATGACCGGGCAGTCGACCATCATGCCCCAGGACCTGCCTGAAGCGATTAGTACGCCTACAGCGACCAAGTCCACCTCCAATGGATGGAAGACCTTAGAGCAACTGGAGCGAGAACATATCCTTCGTGTCTTGGAAGCCTATCAGGGCGATGAAGTAAGAGCCGCTGAAGTGTTGGGTGTTCATCGCAAAACCATCCAACGCAAACTCAAAGAATACGGGTTATCCTAACCTTCTCCCCGTTTGGCCTTTCTCATCACCTCCTGTTCGTGAAGTCCGGGACCAGCTCAAGACGTGGGCATTGGACGTGTGATGGCAAGCCCTCAGGCGTGAGGTGAATCGAATGGTTCCAGCAACAGGGGGCGAACTAGCACGCGCAAGTCACACCCGCCGTGGCGTGGGGCACATGCCTAGCACGAGAGGAAGCAGGCTTAGGCCACTTGCCGTGGCCTGAGTAGTCGTTGAACGCAAGCCCTGAGGGCCAGGGCATCTAAGGGTTTAAAGAGGACCAAGTTGGCCCCAGCCTGAAAGGCTTTGTGCCGGAGGTGGATGGAATTCTCCCCCGTAATGAATATTTTTGGGATTTTCCGCAGCACAGGGTGAGTCATCAGTTGATTCAGAAGTTGGAGCCCATGCATTCGAGGCATCTGGAAATCCGTGACCACCAAATCGACCGACGAATGGTCGGTCAATATTTGGATGGCCATCTCGCCATCACTTGCCTCGAGACAGTCAAAGCCCTCATCTTCCAATACCGCTCGCAGCAACAAGCGCAGTTCTGGTTGGTCATCAACGATAAGAATAGTTTTCATCATCTCGTTCCTCTCCATGGCGCCTTTCTGTCGGTTAAATGTCGTGTCCTTTCACCTTGGCTTGCGTGATCCTTTTTAGAATAAGCAAAAGGCATTCCACCATAAACTCCATGGCATGAAGCAAACGTCCTGTAGGGTCTCTCCGCAATTCATTCATCTTTTTGCAATTTTCATCGAAATCTTCACGGTTTTTTTTCAGAACGTGAGAATGGCCATTTGCGAAAGAAGACAAGTTGTCTTTCTTCAGGACAAGATGTACAGGTTGGTAAGCTTGATTCAGGCAACAACTCCGGTCTCGTTATCATTTTCTTGGAGCTTTTCAATGGTTCGTAAAGGAAGCCTGTGGCATGTTGATTGCTTTATTTTCTGAGTATGGGAAACCCGCAATGCATTCACGAAGAATGGAGGAGAAGAACAGGTGAACACCAATAAACCAGAGACCAACAAAGTTGCTCAGAGCAAGCCAGCCGCTCCGACCATTCAGAAAAAAAGAACAACCAAAAACCAATCCGAAGAAACCCTTCGGGTAGCACTAATTCCTTGGCGAAACGCATAAGCGTCACCGAGGTGACCCTGGAACGTGTGAATTCGGTGGAGTGTAAACTGTCAATTGTTGTGAAAAAAAAGGAAATTGAACACCATGGAAGACAAGAAAGTATTGACGCCGAAACGTATTGCCGTAGGTCTTGTGACGTTGCTCTCCGCGACGGCGTTCGGATTTGTGTGTGGGCTGATTTTGGCGCCACAATCCGGAAGTCGCACGCGACGCCAACTGCATGATATGGCGCTTGATGCCAGCGAGCGGATGGAAGAATGGACGGAAGATGCGAAAGAAACGGTCGAAGAATTGGTGAAGCATGGCAAAAAAGTCGTAGGCGCGTAAAGATTCACGTCGGTATTGAAAGACAGCCTGAACAGGCCACTTGAACCTTTGGCCTTCGATTATCCTGCTTACCGACCCTAGAGCAAAAACGGGGGGAGGGGTGACTGCACGTCTCAGGATGAGATGACTTCCGGCCTAGAAGTTACATCTAGCTTTCGAGGTTTTTTTGTCTTCGTCTATAGTGGTTTAACTATCAAATGCGCCCTTCGCCCTCACCCCGCCCCTTCGTCCCTCTTCGGGACGAAGCCCTGAAAGGGTGAGGGAGTTCTGAAATGTCTTAGTTGAAAGTTAAAATACTAAAGTTATTTGCACCGCTTTCTTTAAAAGAATATTGGAAATCCGAGCACCGAGAATTTTTGTCTCAGGCTGCTTGCTCAGCCCAAACCGAGGTAAGTGGTGTCGTACAAAAATACCTTGAAGACGAATTTATCGAGGCGATGGAGAAGGCCTAATAGTCGCATGATGCCACACGGGTATTCTCGTTTGAATGTTTGTGCCAGCTTTTTTATCCTGTATTTTCAATTTGCCTTAGGCCCTCACAGAAGACATAGGAAGAGGCACGGAACTTCGAACATGAAGATCCCGTTGCGGGAATGGAATCTCCACCCCATTCTGTCTGAATTTTTTCACGATCGCGCAGTTGATTTCGGATTGGATCTGCCGGCGGCCTTGCGGATCTCCCACCCAGGCTAAGAGACGC
>JAQBGS010000335.1:0-3951 GCA_032128535.1 Nitrospirota bacterium | reverse complement strand
GGTGGAATGCTTGTGGTCACAGTTGGCATTCTCGGAATCTTGGGGCCTCAGGCCGTAGAGTTGCAAGAGGTCGCCTTTGAAGCCATATCGAAAGAGGAAAAAGAATTGGCTTACGGGAAATTTTTTCGAGTGCATATGATCGTTCGTGCATTGCATCTGGTGAATGTCGGGCTGGCTTTTTCCTTGTTTATTGTGAAACTACGGAAAATCCTTGTTCATCATCTCGGTGATGCCCGTTGAAACACTTGTTCTCTAATATACGATGAGACAACAGACAATAAAGGGCATGCCATGAAGCCTGCCGTATTAGCCTTAGCCGATGGGACGGTGTTCAAAGGAGAAGCCCTAGGGTTTGAAGGCGAAACACTGGGTGAAGTGGTCTTCAATACGGCGATGACCGGATATCAGGAAATTTTGACGGACCCTTCCTATAAAGGCCAGATTGTGCTCATGACGAGCACCCAGATTGGCAATTATGGTGTCACCCCAGATGATGATGAATCGCGTCGAGTCTGGGCAGAAGGATATATTGTGCGAGAGGCCTCCAAACGAATGAGTAACTGGCGCGGCCGTCAATCGTTTGAAGAATATTTGCTCCACCATCATATTGTGAGCATTCAGGGAATCGATACTCGAGCCTTAACCAGTCATCTACGGGAGAAGGGTTCTCAAATGGGCGTGATTTCCCATATCGATCTGGATGAAGCGTCTTTATGTGCCAAAGCCCAGAAGGCACCTTCCATCGTCGGGCGAGACTTGGTGCAAGAAGTGACATGTGCCTCTTCTTATCAATGGGTACAGGGAAGCGTGCCTCTTGGATTTAATGGGGATAGTCCTGCCAAGCCTACACCATCTCTCTCCTATAAAGTGGTTGTCATGGATTTTGGAGTCAAATATCATATTCTGCGGAGTTTAGTGGATGCAGGATGTGAGGTTCAGGTCGTGCCAGCCTCCACGAGTGCAGAAGACATTCGTGAACGACAACCCGATGGCCTATTTTTATCAAATGGCCCAGGGGATCCGGAAGGTGTGCCATATGCCGTGAAAACGGTGAAGGCCCTACTCGGGTGGAAACCCATTTTTGGTATTTGCCTAGGCCATCAAATTTTGGGCTTGGCTTTAGGGTTGACCACGCACAAATTGTCATTTGGACATCATGGAGCGAACCATCCCGTCATGGATCTTCGAACCAGAACAATTAAAATTACGTCACAAAACCATAACTTTGCTCTTGGGTTACCTCATCAAGAAGAGGAAGGTGCGGCCTTGGCCACTCAACGATTTGATACGTCGATCGGCAGGATGGAAGTGACACACCGAAGTCTCAATGACGGATGTTGCGAAGGAATGGTTGGGTTGGATAGTCCTATTCTCTCAGTCCAATACCATCCTGAAGCCTCGCCAGGTCCTCATGATTCGTCGTATCTCTTCCAACAATTTATCGACATGATGAAAGGCCTACGGCATGCGTAACCGACTGAGCGGGGCTCTTCTCCTATTCTTTATTTTAGGAGGATGCATTCATGTCGATCTTTTTTCGGGTAAAGGGGTCTTGCAAGAAACCACAATTTCCGGTGAAGGCTCTGACAAGGTTTTGTTAATTGATATCTCGGGGACGTTAACGACCAGCAAAGACTCCGGGATTTTCTCGGAGCCAAGTCTACCTGCTCGGCTGAAAGAAGAATTAACGAAAGCGGAAAAGGACGATCATATTAAGGCCATTATTCTTCGTATTAATACACCGGGTGGAACGGTCACTTCCTCAGATATTTTGTATCACGAACTTCAAGAATTTAAAGAGAAACGAAAGGTGCCCATTATTTCTTCAATTATGGATATGGGAACGTCCGGAGGCTATTACGTGGCCATGGCTTCGGACTATATTTTTGCCCATCCTTCGACGATTACCGGGAGCATTGGGGTGATCATGCTCACACTCAATGGGCAAGGACTCCTGGAAAAAATTGGGATTCAACCTACAGCCATTGTTTCGGGACCAAAGAAATCCATGGGCTCACCGTTTCGGGCTATGAATGATGAGGAGCGTGCCATATTTCAAGATGTTATTGATCGATTGTATGCCCGATTTCTCACGGTGGTGGAAAAAGGCCGCCCCAAGTTAGCGGCGGCGAAGATTCGGCAATTGGCCGATGGGCGCATTTACACGGCCGATGTGGCGAAAACCGAGGGGTTGATTGATGAGATCGGCTATCTCGATGATGCGATCGAACGGGCCAAAAAGAGCGCGAAGTTAAGTGAGGCACAGGTTGTCACGTACACGCGAAGTAGCCGTGAGACCCACCAGAATATCTATTCTCATTTTGATCCACCCACGGTTGGCCCGTTGGGATTTCCCCAGATCAATGCAAGCACGATGCTTGGGGTCTTGCAAGGTGGAACGCCTCAAATGATGTATATGTGGATTCCTTAATTGCTAAAAGTAATGGTATGAGTCATCTATTGTTTCAATATCGTCGCTCTTATAAATGGAAAATAGCCTCTTCTATTTGTTTGAGTCTTATGTGTGTGGTTGCCGTGTCCTGCAAAAAAGCTCCTGGCACTGCTCGTGATCAACTCATTTATATCTCCGAAGAAAAAGAAATTGCGTTGGGACTTTCCGCCTTTCGGGAAGTGCTGAAAAGTGCCCCGTTAAGTAAAGATCCAGAAGTGACCCTAATGGTGAATCGTATTGGCCAACGAATTGCGAAAGCTGCTAATAAGCCAGAATATGTTTGGGAGTTTGCGGTCATTGAAGATGAGGAACAAGTAAACGCATTTGCGTTGCCTGGCGGGAAAGTGGCGGTATTTACCGGGCTTTTGAAATATACGAAAACTGAAGCCGGATTAGCCACGGTCATGGCTCATGAAGTGGCGCATGCCCTCCAGCGGCATGGGGCAGAACGGTATAGCCGAGGAATTCTTGAACAAATTGGTCAACTTGGAGCCTTGGCCGGAGCTGCCGTCGGGGGAGTTGATCCCGGGCTTGCCATTGGTGCGATGAGCGCCTATGGGGTTGGCGTGGCCTTACCGAATTCTCGTGACCAGGAAACGGAAGCTGATTTCATCGGTTTACAATTAATGGCGAAAGCCGGATATGATCCGCGAGAGGCGGTCCCGTTTTGGGAACGAATGAGTGGGTGTCCTAGAAAAATGATTGGGAAATTTTGTTTTCGGAGTCAAAGTGCCATTCCGGAATTTTTGTCCACCCATCCGTCTGATGTCACACGTATCAATCAAATAGAAGCCTGGATTCCGCAAGCCATGAGATTTTACCATCCAGCGCCATCAGATTTAAAAAAAACCACGCCCATTATTTCTCCGTTTCAATTTCAATGACAAGAGAAGTATTTTGAGAATTACCCATGCCGCGTCGTAATGATATACATCGAATTTTCTTAATAGGCTCAGGCCCAATCGTCATTGGCCAGGGTTGTGAATTTGATTACTCCGGAACGCAAGCCTGTAAAGCCCTCAAAGAAGAAGGCTATGAAGTGGTCTTACTCAACAGCAATCCCGCGACGATTATGACGGATCCTGATCTTGCAGATCGCACGTATGTTGAACCCATCACCGTAGAAGTCATTGAGGCCATCTTTAAACGAGATAAGCCTGATGCCCTCTTGCCCACCATGGGTGGGCAGACCGCGTTGAATGTGACGGTTGAATTGAGCAAACTGGGCATTTTGGAAAAATATGGTGTGACTCTGTTAGGGGCGTCCTATGCCTCCATTCAAAAAGCTGAAGATCGAGACCTTTTTAAACAGGCCATAGAACGCATTGGTCTCAAAACGGCGACCAGCGGATCGATACGGTCACGTGAAGAAGCCATTCGGCTGATTGAAGAGATCGGTTTCCCAGCCATTGTGCGCCCTTCTTTTACTCTCGGGGGGGCCGGAGGCAATATTGCGTATAACCGCGAAGAATTTGATCGGTATATAGATTGGGCCTTGG
>JAQBGS010000334.1:0-2542 GCA_032128535.1 Nitrospirota bacterium | reverse complement strand
GCCTTGGTCCTGGAGGTGATACGCCTTAATTTTATTGGTTAAGCCAATGCCACGACCTTCTTGATTGAGATATAAGAGCACCCCTTTGCCTTCTTGCTCAATCAGTTCCATCGCACGATGGAGCTGTTCCCGACAATCACACCGCAATGATCCAAAAACATCTGCCGTCAGGCAGCCTGAATGAACCCGAACCAGAGTTGGATTCGCATCAATCTCGCCTTTGACCAGGGCAATATGAGTTCCAGCATCCAGCTCATTTTCAAATACGACGGCTTCAAACTGGCCAAAATTCGTTGGGAGATTGGCTCGGACCATTTCTTTGACAAAGGTTTCCCGATGCAATCGATATTGAATGAGATCTTTCACCGTAATAATTTTCAAGTGGTGCCTTTTGCCAAACTCCAGAAGCTGTGGCACTCGAGCCATCGTCCCATCATCATTCATAATTTCACAGATGACGGCCGCGGGGAAAAGTCCTGCCAAACGAGCCAAATCTACTGACCCTTCGGTTTGCCCGGCCCGACGGAGCACTCCACCCTTATGGGCTTTAAGCGGAAACACATGCCCTGGACGGGCGAAATCGCTTGGTTTGGCCTGCGGGTCCACAGCCAATTTGATCGTGGTCGCACGGTCAGCCGCCGAAATACCCGTCGTAATATTTTTGGCGGCATCAATGGACACGGTAAATGCGGTTCCAAAGGCTGCGGTATTTTCCTGGGTTTGCGGAGGAAGCTTCAGTTCCTCCACCCGTTCGGGGGTCAAAGCTAAACAAATGAGGCCACGCCCGAACTTGGCCATAAAATTGATGGCATTAGGCGTGACTTGTTCGGCGGCGAGCACCAGGTCGCCTTCATTCTCTCGATCCTCATCATCCACCAAAATCACACATTGACCCGCCTTGAAATCTTCTAAGGCATCAACAATGCTGTGAAATTGCGAGTTGGTTGGTGCCTGAGTCTCGTTTGTCATACGTAACGTACCCCATTACTTAACATGATCGATTTCCTCTTTTTCGGTCCCTGAAGTGGTTGTGGGAGGAGACCATCGAACTGAACGTTGGACTATCATAACACTAAGTGCAGCTAATCCTGAAACGCATCCCAACGCAAGAAACCCAGATGAAAATGTCCCGGTAAAATCTTTCAACCATCCAAAGCCGGAGGGCAACAGAAACCCACCCAGGCCGCCAGCCGCCCCGATCAAGCCGGAGGCCGTGCCCATCATCCCCTGAAACCGACCGGATACCACTTGAAACACAACCCCATTCCCAAAGCCCAAACACAACATGATGCCAAACACCATGGCTAGTGCCCCCATGATGGTGGAAAATTGCCCTGCGACCAAGCACAAGATGGCTACGATCACAAATAATCCCTGCAATAAGAGGAATCCTCCAAAGCGATCTGCAAGGAATCCTCCAACTGGCCGAGCCACGCTTCCAGCTAAGGCGGATATGGCCGTCAACGTTCCCGCTGTGACCATATCGAGTTGAAACTGGTCATGGAAGAAAATCGGCAGATAACTCGAAAGGCCTACGAAGCCACCGAACGTGACGCCATATAATCCACACAACCAATACATGGATGTATGCTGTAAGCCCTGAGAGAGAAATGAGAGATAGTGTTGTGATTTTTTTTCTAGACGGCTCGACGACGATGCTGGCTGAACCAACCAGAAAAACACGCCTGCCGTCCCCAGCACGGGAATAAGCATGAGAGCGAAGACCTGATGCCACCCAAATATGGCGGCTAATCGTGGAGCAAAAAGAGACGCCAGGAGCACTCCGCTATTTCCTACTGCTGCGACGCCCATCGCCAATCCTTGATGGGCCGGAGGATAGGCTTGGCTCGCTAACGGCAGGGCAATCGCAAAACTCGCTCCAGCAATTCCCAGGATAAGCCCAACTATTAAAATTTCTCCGAAACTGGTCCCCCATTGCCATCCAAGAAGAAGGGCCACAGCTTCAAGAGCTAAAATTGCTAAGCCTACGGTTTTTGCTCCTGCCCAGTCCCCCAATGGTCCAATGATAATACGAAGCAGGGCCCCCCCCAGCATGGGGATTCCAACTAATACCCCTTTTTGGAAAGCCGAAAGACCAAATTCTTCGGAAATAGGGATACTGAGAGCCCCAATCAGTAGCCAGACCACAAAGCTGACTTCAAAATGCAACCATGCCCCGAGTAAACTCGGCCAATGGCCAGAACGTAGAGCCTGCCAGCCTTCTTTCAACATTGTTGGCTCAACATGCGGGTATCATCCTTATTCTTAAGTAAACGGGCATGAATGTCACACTACCCGTGGTGTATCGACTTTTTCACAATAAAAATTTTGACCTTTGGGGACAACCTGAAAAAGAAACTCGATCCATCACCGACCCTTGAGAGGCAGCCGTTTACTGATTTTTTGGGAAAAGAATTTGGTCATCGGCACAAAATTCATTACAATATCCTAAAGCCATATCAGAGGAATCACGAGATTGTTCACTATCTATGCGGATGAAACCCTCAAAAAAAATCAACCAGGAAGTGATCGATGTCGAGGC
>JAQBGS010000333.1:0-3414 GCA_032128535.1 Nitrospirota bacterium | reverse complement strand
ATGAAACCAGCACAGCCATCCTCCTTCCTCCTATGGAACTTCTATCATGAAATCAAATACTTGCAATACTGCTTCAAACTTTCGCTCAATATACCACATTTCGAAGATTAAAAAAAAAGCGGGGAAGCCGAAGAGTGGCTTCCCCGCTTTCGCTAACCCTCAGAATGAGGGTCTCGCTTATTTCGCGACGGTCGGAATAATTCTCGGTTCGCCACTGGCTGGATTCAGCGCAGCCTGCTTGGTTGAAGACTGGCTCCCTTCCAATGGCAGAATCCGTTGATCCGTGTTCGGCAACACCCGGAGATAGCCCCATTGCCCCGATTGGGAATAGGGTAACCGACCATTGCTCCATACATAATCAGCAGGCATTGCCCATTTTCCACCTGCTGATGGTATGAACACGTCTATGCCTTCGGACCCGGAGAATTCTACCGTACTAATCATATCTGCACCGGGCAAGAACGGTTCAATGGGCCATTCATGTTTTTCAACAGTGAACATCCCATTTTGTTCACTACTGGCTCCAAAGACATGGATTCGGACTTTGTCCCCGGCATGCGCTTCAATCAATGGGGTTGCTGGATCTTTGGGATTATCCACTTCACAAGGTTGGAACATTCGGCCCAAAGAACAGCCGGCTTCTTCCCTGTACAAATAGGGCTCAGCGCGATAGTTCACACCGAGCAGACC
The DNA here is from genome assembly GCA_032128535.1 of Nitrospirota bacterium. Taxonomy (GTDB): domain Bacteria; phylum Nitrospirota; class Nitrospiria; order Nitrospirales; family UBA8639; genus Nitrospira_E. The sequence continues at coordinate 2,724 of JAQBGS010000333.1, read as the reverse complement.
AGCCACATTTTGAACATAGGGCATAAAGCTTGTCCCAATGATGTTGTCTTCGTCTTGGAAGTACAAGGCCACATCACGATAATTGGCCCGCCCTTCATTTCCCTGGATCGAATGGTCAATGATCACATCAGCCTTCCAACTATTTTTCAGAGAAATATCTTCTCCGGTTTTGGGATCACGATAGGCTGACCCTTTTGGTCCAATCACCACACCACCGAATAATCCATTACGAGGATTCATGGCCGCATTGCCAAAATCCCATACCAACGACTGGGTTTCCCCATTAAATGGATCCGCATAGTAGGTATAGGTACGTGATTCTCCAGGAGCCACTGTCTGGTCACCTGGGTTATTACCTAGATTCACACCTTGGGAATCGGTGGGATCGAACACCAAACTAAACGCTGAAAATGATGCCCGGCCTTCTTTGAGTTTATTCGTCAAATTGATTTTGAGACAATCACCCACGTTTGCCCGAATGGTTAAGGGCATAGGTTGGAATTCTCCCGATACCTTCTGAACTTCATCCTCCAAAACATAAATCTTGGCTTCAGGATTTCGCAATTCAATCGTTCGTTCAAAGTCTACTTCGATGGATTCCTCAGCATTCGAATTAAAGCTCATGCCAGGATGATCCATCGCCACGACATTAAAACTCTTCACGGGAGCTTCACTTGGACACACCGGTAACTTCTCCGGCATGCCTGGCTTCCCATAGGCCTTGGTTGGCAAAGGCTTCAGGTCATCAATTTCTTTATCTAACACCCGAATGATTCCCCAGGCTCCTTCGGAGAACTTGGAGCTCCGGCCATTAAAGAACATGTAGTCGCCAGGTTGATGACGAGGACCGCCAGCTTCCGGAACCACCAGATCATAGCGTTCCGCAATCCCAATATGGATGGAATTTTTGCGGTTGGCTTCTTGCGCATACCGTTCAGTCCAGAACGTATGCCCTGAAACCGTGAACACATTACTTTCATTCATCGTGGTATCAACCAAACGAAACACAACGGCATCGCCAAGATAGGCCCGTAACATGGCCGTACTGGGATCACCATGAATCGTACTGCTGAAGATCTGTGAGGGCTCGGGGTTATTGGCCAAGCGTTGCGCAAAAGGCTCCGCTCGGAAATTCAAGGCTCCCCCTGTCGTATGGGTGCCCCCATTTAAAAATGGCATGGGGGTCATTTTAATCTTTTCATTTGGAGGCATAATGAACGACACCGTTCGACCAGCCTCTAAAGCCACATCAATCGGTTGGCCCGGAGGATTACCTGCGGTCACCACATTCACCGTATGAGGCACGGTATCCATGACATGGACCATGAGTTCACGGAAACTGCCTGCCACATCATGGCCTACCCGTTCGACCGCATAAATGTCAGCTACCGGACCTGTACGGATAGGTTCGCCAGTTTTCGGATTATGCCATGTGGAGTTGAACGGTTCAGCAATCATGGTCCCTACAGCACCATGAGGCCATGTGGTTCCACCAAAGGCATGATCATGCCAGAAGACACTCCCCACATCGGCATCCACCCAAAACCGTTGACGCACATATTCCACAGTTACAATATCCCCGACAGGATGATCATTCTTTAACGGTTGATCAAACGTGAGGGTATTTCCACCTGATGGGGCAGGCGACGAATCACCTGCCGCTAGTCCAGGAACTTTCAGCTTTTGTCCAACCACTATTTTGTTTTCATTCTGTAACCCATTTAAGTCACGTAAGGAACTGACGGATGCTCCAAAGGATTGGGCGATCTTCCCTAAGGTATCGCCAGATACCACGGCATAAGTAGAGGCACCTGAAGCGGATGCTGATGATCCACCACTACCACCAATCGCCACGATTCGACGAATTTCCTGTCCTTTCACATTATCTGCGCCAATGAGGATCGGAATGCCCACGTGGTATTGCTTCGCATTCGTCACCTGAATCGTTCGATCTCCCTTTTTTGATGCCTTCGTGACCTTGGCATTCATGGGCACAGGTAGGCCCTTTTTGGTCGTTTTTTCAAATTGCGTAAATGGCCGCATGGATTGATCATAGGAAAATCCTGAAATCACCCCATCAGACGCTTGATTGTCAAATTGAAAGAAATGGAAATGTGTATTGATTTTGGACGATTGGAAGTTAGTAATATCATCATCCAACCATTCGCTGGTCAGGGTCCAGTCAATACAATCATAGACATTGGCTCGAACCACCAATGGGAACTTCTTGTCATTATTTGCACGAACCTCTTCTTCTTCGTCATGAACGACATAGAGAAGCCCGTTGGGATCAACAATCGCGGGTTCATCACCTTCAGCAGCCGACAATTCAATCGGCAATTTTATAAAATGAACCTTGTAATCCTGTGAGCCGGCTCGAACGGGGCATAAACTCCATGGCCCATTTTCTCCCGGTTTCGCTGGCTCAACAGAACGTGTCCCGTCGGGATTCAAATGAATCATTTCCAACCATGGGGCAGGATTATGATCGTTTGAGAACGGTACCCGCTTGCCAAAATGTGGCGTCAACCATGGCCACGCCACTTTCCCCGTCGTGGGCTCAAACCGAATAGCCCGTCTCTCACCTGGGGTATACCCAAGCCATTCAGGATGATATTTTGGATTTTCCCCAATTGACGCTTCTTTCTCACTCATCGCTTTGTTGCCCTGCCACGTCCAATCCATGACACTGGCATCATAGGATTTAAGCTGGCCCTCTTCACT
>JAQBGS010000332.1:0-6299 GCA_032128535.1 Nitrospirota bacterium | reverse complement strand
CTGGAATCCAAAGGCAACTTCTTCCGGCTCAACTCGGCTCAAAATCGCCACCCCATTGTAGGACTTTTGTCCGCAATAATTGATGACATACGTTAAATCCGCAAAGGCCTCAAATGGGAAATCCTGGTCTTTGACTTTGGTCTCTTGAAGACACATGACATCCGGCTTATGCCGACGCAACCAGGGATACACAATATCAATGCGCTTTCGAAGAGAGTTCACGTTATACGTCGCAATTTTCATAATTGTCGTGACTTTTAGATAACAATCAAGTCAGTCAGTTCACGGGGATAAAGCATTGGCTCATTTTCCCTGCCAGCGTATATTTTCATTAATTTTATGAACACAAATAATTCCTTGACTGCAGATGAATGGCGTGTCTTTGCCGACCATGATTTCTTCCTCAAAAAGGCAGCCATTTCGGTCAAGCTGAAACAAACCTTGGAACAACTCCACGTCGCGCTACAACCGGAGCTGGTCGGTCGTCAGCTCACTGCTCCAGATGGGTTTGATACTGAAGCCTTTCAATTCGTCAGGGGCGAACACCTGGAAGACTGCCCCTACCAATATTTAGATTTCCCTCGATATTACACCCGCCAAGATAAACTGGCGTTTCGCTCACTGTGTTGGTGGGGCCACCATCTCGTCTTCGCCCTGATCGTAGAAGGACCCCTCGTCAAACAGTATCGCACGAACTTATTCAACCGCTTCTCAGAGGTGGCTGATCGTCAACTCAGCTTAAGTCTCAGTTCATCGTTATGGGAATGGAAATCCGGGCCAGGATTCACGTTGGACATTACACGCAACCGTCGCTCCGAAATCGCTGCCGCGCTAGACCGCCGCACGTTTTTCAAGATTGCGCGTTTTCTCCCGCTTCAAGATCTCGAAGCTGACACAGACCACATCATAGATACAGGGGTTACAACCTTCCAATCGATGCTTCCAATCATCACACCCTGACTCTTCTCACAGAAAACATCCCTATTATTCATCTTCAGCCAATCCCAACAATGCCACCACGTGTTCAACTGAATAGCTTTGGTTGAGCCGAAGCCCCACCACCTTGATCCCCGCAGCTTTCAACACGGTGTCAACAACCTGATCCCGCTTCTCGGGCCGTTGTTCCTCTGGTTCGTCATGTTGCAGGTGTACTACTGTCGCCGCTTGAAGGGTGCCAGGATGGGCCAGCACGACATCCAGTCGAACCGGCTGAATCGTTCGCATGAGCGCCTTTCGGGCTTCTTCATCCGTATCTGCCACCGAGACGACCTGCAAAACCGGCAATTTAACCAAGACCAAGAAATAATCTTGGGCCGCCAATCGAATCAGGTTGAACAGCGTGGCTTCTTCAGGCGTCATTAACGATCGCGCGGTCACCTCACTTTCACGAGAGTCAGAGGTCAATTCTAGAACGGCTTCCTTGGGTAACGGTCGACGCCACACCCATTGCAACAGGAACACCACTCCTAGGAGTAACGCGGCTAAGAGAAGAATGGATAGTCCATTATTTGGCATCAGATCATCCATTATTGCGTTGGAAATAAAAGAGACTGTCATATATCCCAACTTTTTAAAAAGCCCTGAACGCCAGGTGTCACGGACCCTAATATCACGGGATGCCTGGCACCAGTGACGCGCGGCACATTGGCACAAACCCCGTGAACCGTTTGATAGGCCAACACCGCAAATGCTTGAGCTTCGAAAGCCTGACTGGAGGACCCGCACTCATCCATCGTTCGCACTGGAATGGGATCAAAGATTTTTTGCAGTTCTGCCCAGAGGCGAGCATTGCGAACGCCACCACCGCCGCACACGACATCATCCGGTGTATTTTTGATCCATTGCTGTGCATCCCGAATCGTGTGAGCAATAAACTGACAGCCGGTTGCCAAAAGATTATTGAGAGAAAGATGCCGACGTCGAGACTGGGCCAGAACTTTTTGCACATAAAGTTCCCCAAAGACCTCGCGTCCCGTAGATTTGGGAGGCTGCCGATGCAGATAGGGATGGGCCAACAACCATTGCAACAAACCCGAATGAACCTCTCCACGTTGCGCTAACCGTCCTCCACGATCCATCGTCATGCGGCCGTTTGTTCCCACCGTAACCAGGGCGTCCAAAAGCATATTGCACGGCCCGGTATCAAACGCCTGCACCGAGGCTAATTGTTCACCCCGAGGAAGCGTTGTCACATTGGCAATACCTCCAAGATTGACCACCCAACGGATCGCCTTCTTGTTTCGAAAAACGAGGAAATGTGTATAGGGAACAAGCGGCGCTCCTTCCCCACCGGCAGCCATATCGCGTGAACGAAAATCAGAAACCGTGGGAATACCCGTGCGTTCGGCAATGACGGCTGGGTTCCCAACCTGCAGAGTCGAGCGTATGACGCCCACCCCTCGCTCAACCTTCGGGTCAGGAAGATGATGAACGGTTTGGCCATGCGAGCCAATCAATTTAACCTGCTTGGGTCGCAATCCGCATCGGGTTATTGCAGCGAGAACCGTCTTCGCAAACACCTCTCCCAACAAGGTATGGAGATGACAGACCTCTGCCACCGTTCCACGTTCAGCCATCTGCAAAATACGTTGCTGCAATTGAAGAGTATACGAGCGGCCATAGTGTCCGAGCAGCTTAATGGCCAAGCGATGGCCCGTTCCCCGAATATCCACAATGGCTGCATCCACACCATCAGCCGACGTCCCGGACATGAGCCCGATCACAATCATCGATGACATCCTGTCAGCATAAACATGGAGCTATGGCTGCACCGATGACAAAAAATGAGGGCCTCCGCTAAGGCAACGAAAGAGGGGGTTGTTTTCGGCGGTCCCATACCATACCAGTCTGTTCTTTATCCGAAAAGCCGAGAGAAGCATAAAATCCTTGATATCGACGGGTACAGAGCCAAAACAGCTCCACTTGATCCAATGAGGCGTGTGTGAGAATCCGTTGAATCAGGCCTTTCCCTATATCTTGATCGTGGTATTTCACATCGACAATGACATCCCAAATCGACGCCCGATAGACATAATCCGTCAAGACACGACCAAACCCCACCAATTTGCTTCCCTCCCAGGCTGAGATGGTCACATCGGTTTCGGCCAACATCCGCTGGGTGTCTTTCAGACTACGGCCCCGAGCCCAATCAGTTTGTTCAAATAAGGCCAGAAGTTGTTGGGGATCGATAGCGTGAGAATCGGAATACCTGATCATGCGTTGGCAGATTGTGGCAAGATATATTACACTATGTCCACTAAAAATCACGCGCGATTCACAGGGAGTTGTTTCTATGTCGATGCTCGTTCGCAAATGCCCCAAATGTAGCAAGTTGTTTTGGAAAAAAGAAGAAGAAGTGGAATATGCCGATGAAAATACGTTGAAAGTCACCTGCAATCATTGTCACCAAGTCTTACGAATTCCGCTCATTACGCAAGGGGCCAACGCCGGCGCGCCCAAAATGGGGCATTAGCATCATCAGTCACAACATCTTCAATTCTTCAACTCCCTGTCGTTCTCCAATTCCCACTATGGCTCGTGACCCTTTTTCTCACCCGCGATAAATTGCTCACCTGATGCGACACGAACATTGGGCCGGATTAGATGTGTGCATAACGGGTGGGCTTGATCGCCAAGGAAGCGGCGAAGGACCCCTTGTGGTGCTCTTGCATGGCTTCGGAGCCCCGGGGGATGATTTAGTCGCCTTATGGCGCTATTTAAAAGTTCCTGAGGAGGTTCGCTTTCTCTTTCCTGCCGCGCCCCTGAACCTGGACATGGGCTTTGGGGACGCCAAAGCTTGGTGGATGTTGGATATGGAACGCATCACACAAGCACGGGCCCAAGGGCAATGGGATGCCTTGTCAGAAGAAATTCCTCGTGGCCTGGAACGGGCTCGCACACTGATCCACAACCTTCTCACCCAGGCCACGACAGCGTTATCGGTTCCATCTGGTTCGCTCGTATTAGGAGGATTTTCCCAAGGCGCCATGCTGTCCACCGACCTGGTCCTCCATTCCGATATTCCCTTCTCAGGCTTAGCTTTGCTCTCGGGGACGCTCATCGCCAAACACGAATGGCTCACTCGCCTCCCTAACCGTAAAGGACTCCCAGTATTTCAAAGCCATGGCGCTGACGATCCCATTCTGGCCTTTTCAATGGCCCAACAACTGCGAGACCATATCGAAACGGCGGGGCTTCCTGTCAGTTGGGTCGAATTCCGTGGAGGCCATGAGATTCCTATTCAGGTATTAGAAGGCCTTAGCACATTTCTCCAAGCCGTGCTGTATCCTGGAAGAAACAGTCAGGAGTGAATAGTTAGGAGTAAGTAGACAGGAGTATTCTTCCTCCGCCTTCTCCTCGCTCCTTACCCCTCACTTTCTACGGCTGACTTATTTTAAAGCCGCATTGCGCAGAAAATTCTTGCTCCTGTATAGTGAGGACTTCGAATCTCACCACTTTTTCACCAGGATTGAACCATCCAGATGATGACCTTTGACGATCTCAGCACTCAGCTCCAACAAGCCTTAGGGGATGCCGAAGTCTCAGTTCTTGATCGAACCGGCACCATGGACCACTTTACGGTCAAAGTGATTTCCGACGCTTTCGAAGGAAAGAACCTGTTAGACCGGCACCGAATGATTTATCAAGCCCTTGACGCCCCAATCAAAGACGGACGCATCCATGCTCTAGAAATTCAGGCCAAAACCAAAAATGAAGCCCAAGGAGGATAAACCGCATGAGTACACCCATTGAAGATGAAATCAACAAAGAAATTGCCGAACACAAAATTCTCATTTACGGCAAAGGCACGAAGACGGCACCGCAATGCGGGTTTACCGTGGAGACCATGGAATTTTTTAATAAGTATGGCTATCCCTATGAATTGATCAACGCGCTGCCCAATCCCGAAAAGCGTGAAGCTCTTTCCAAAATGACCAACTGGCCAACACTGCCCAAAGTCTTTATTAATGGCCAGTTTTATGGCGACACCGATGTCTTGGGACCCATGGCAGAAAAAGGGGAATTGCAACCCCTTTTAAAAGCCGCCTTTCCCGAGCAAGCTACATAAGTCCGTGAGGGGTGAGGCGTAAGGAGAGAGGAGAAAATTAATCTCTTTCCCCAAATCACCCTTCACTCCTTACTTTTTCACCGCTTTTCCCTTTTCACGTCTTACACTTTACGCCTCACATCTTAATAACATCTTCCCTCCCTAACCGTTCTCGTTCGTTATTCCTTAATTGTTCCCATTGCTGAGGCTCACCGAATCTGTTGTATCAAGCCCTAAGTAGGCTTACCGATACGGTAGGCCATGAGAGCAAAATGGACCTTGACCCTCTTCGCTGCCACGATCCTACTTGGGCTTCTGGTGTCTTCAACCGCAATGGGAAGCCATCTCGATTCATCAACACCCTCAGGTCCTCCCCCAATCCACCAACCGAAGCAGATCCAGAAACAAGTCAGGCCCCTCCCAGCAGCTCCTGTATCCTTGCCACAGGTCCCAGCCAATCAAGGAACCATGTATCCAACGGATCCAAGACCCCACTCAACCGTGACTGAGCAGGAAATACGACCGGCCAAACCGCATACCAATTTAGGGTGGACATTCTTGTTGAACGGGCAAACACAAGCAGCCATGGCTGCCTACCGACAGGCCCTCCGGCAGAATCCCCAATCTGCGCATGCCTATTTGGGTTTGGGCATTTCACTGAAAAATTTAGGGGAGGTCGAACTCGCCAAAAAAGCGCTTGGTAAGGCCCTCGACCTCAATCCACGTCTGCCCTCCGCACTCGTCCATTTAGGATACTTGTATGCAGAGGGTCATTATGGGCCTCCAGACCCGTCAACGGCCCGTCGACTTTTTAAGGAAGCGGCTCAGCTCGGTGATCCGTTCGCCGCCATTGCGCTCCTCGATCTTCAATCAGGCCCCACCCTTTAGGAGCTATTCCTAAAGAATCCCCACCTCAAGACCGATATCCACAACAATGGACTAGAGCTCAGGCAATACGACAGGAAAGCCTGAGAAATTAAGGAATTCGTCTCAAAGGAGAGAAGTGGCTTCGCATATTGAGACAGTCCGATAAGTGGTAGTCTTGCTCAATCCATGCCGTGGGGAACACGGCAACCAAAGGAGCAAGGACATGAGAAGGACGAGAAGAAACCACGCAGCGGGCTTCAAGGCCAAGGTGGCGGTGGCGGCCATCAAGGGGGAGAAAACGCTGGCTGAGCTGGCTGAACAGTTTGACGTACATCCGAATCAGATTTCGGAGTGGAAACAGCAATTACTGGAGTCTGCGGCCGAG
>JAQBGS010000331.1:0-3005 GCA_032128535.1 Nitrospirota bacterium | reverse complement strand
CTCTCGCCAAATGGCTGGCGAAACATTGGCCAAACTTGGAATTAGACGTGGTGGAAATGGATCCATTGGTGGTCAAGGCCGCGGCGCAGTTTTTTGACTATACGCCTCCGGAGAACCACCACGTTGTCGTGCGAGATGCGCGAACTTTTTTACGCAACAACCCCACTCGCTATGATGTCGTTTGGGTCGATGTCTTTGCTAGACATTTAATTCCGTTTCATGTGACGACCCGAGAATTCTTTGAGGAACTGCGTGAGCATGTGACTCCTGAAGGCGCTATTGCGGTGAATCTTGCGTCTTCCGATGCCCCGGCAAATGTTCGACGGGCAGAAGCTGTATTCACGACGATGGGGTTGGCGTTTGACAACATTACGACGTATGGCGTGGCAGGTCCGGATTGGTTGAAAACCAAAAAAGGCTCTGTGAATCTGATCTTTTTTGCCGGTAAGCCGGTCGAAAGGATGCGCTCCCCGGAATTTGTCGACCTGCTGACCCGTTCCATGAATCGCAATCAATTTCCACCTGACGGGTTAGGATTGTTTTTGTCTCATACCCCCGTGTCTTTGAGTCCCGGCCAAATCCTCAGTGACGATTTTTCCCCGCTCGATTTACTTCAAGGTGAAGCGTAGCATCTGCCTGCCGGTGCTTTGCCATTAAGAGCTCATTCCTTGTATCCGAACTTGTAAGTATGCGGCCCAAGCCAATTGGTTTTGGGCAAAACGGAGCTTTAGTGAACGGGTTGAATGCGATGTGGCCAAGAATCCTCCCATTTGCCGCCTATATGGCTTTCATTGGAGTCAGCAGCCTGTTGCCCACAGGTGTTGGAAGTGACCTTTGGCTGTACCCGATAAAAACGCTGGTGGTCCTCGGGCTGCTGGTGTATTTCTGGTCGTCCTATCAAGAATTACATGGCCCTATTTTTACGGATGCCAAGGACGCTGGCTTGGGCATTGGTGTGGGCGTATTCGTGTACGTTCTGTGGGTTCAGATGGATTGGTCATGGGCGACTCAAGGAGAAATTACGGGCTACAACCCCTTTGAAGAAGGTGATGGATTAGGATGGGGGCTTGCTGCGGTCCGCATATTCGGAGCATCGATTGTGGTCCCCCTTATGGAGGAACTCTTCTGGCGGTCGTTTTTGATTCGCTGGGTCATCAATCCCGATTTTGAACAGGTGGCCTTTGGGACATTTACTCTGGCGTCCTTTGGCACCACCGTGGTGTTATTCGGCTTGGAACATAACTTGTGGTTGGCGGGAATGATGGCTGGGGTGGCCTATAATGGTCTCTATTACAAGACGCGGCGGTTATGGCCTTGCGTGGTGGCTCATGCGACCACGAATTGTATTTTGGGTATCCACGTCCTTGCTACCCAAGAGTGGCAGTGGTGGTAATACGCACAAGAAGGATGAGTGTAGCTTGAGAGAATCCCCTAACCAGCGGCTGATCAGGGGATGAGAAATCTGGTGTTGAAGGCTACTTCTGGACCACGGTTTTCGGCCAGAATTTAAAGCGGATTTGGGGGAGTTGTGCCCCGTCGAAATTAGGAATGTCATAGAGACAGCGGTCGATGGTGGCCACTTCCTCAGGTGTAAATTCAAACACCTTCCGAGTTTTCCAAAATTGATCCAGCATGAAATAGTCGTTTGTGGCTGGTTTTTCTTTCACCGCATCTTGAAGGTGTTGAAACACCGGGGTATCGACACCGGGAACTCGCCCATTATTTCTGGTAATACACCATTTCACAATTTCAGCGATGCCATACATGCTCAAGTCGATTTTTTCATTCTCCGCGTTCATCATCTCCTCCTTACAGAAACACTACATAAAAAACAAATGAGAAAAAATTCTATACCATAAAGCGGTAATGCTCTGCTAGGGGGTTGTCCTCTCCCGATGTCATTCCTTCATGGATGGGAAGGCCTCTGACACAAGAAAATGCCATCAGGGTTCTCTGTTACCGAGTTTTACAAGATCTGGGGAAACCCGTATACTCGGCTCGCCCTCACGTTTTTTCTTAAGTATGGCTATGCTTCCCTTCTCAAGCGGGAAAGGCGCCAAGAATTTGGAACCTTTTTCTATCAAGTTGTTTGGGTACTCCTGCCTGATTGCCAGTCTTTTCTCCCTAGGCTTGGTCGGTTGTCCAACCGGAGAAGATTATACCCCCCCCGACCTCGTCTATCACTATAAAGATTTCAAAGTAGGTAAAAACCCCACATCTATTCGTGCTAGTGATTTTAATGGTGATGGGTTCACGGATCTCATCACGACCAATATTCAGGGCAATTCCCTCTCGCTGCTTTTGGGGACTGGAGACGGGGGTTTCCAGGAGCAGAAAATTATCACGGCTTGCCAAGAGCCTCGAAATGTAGCGATCGATGACTTTAACCTGGATCATTTTGTGGATATGGTCGTGGCATGTTCGGGCGACCATCAGGTTTTGGTCTTTTTAGGACAAGGGAATGGAACGTTTGTGCGAGGATTACAGTATCCGGTTCGTCGAACACCAGTCAGTATTACTACCGGGGATTTCAATGAAGATTCTCGGCCGGACATGGTGGTCGCGCTCCGTAATGACAAGATCCAGGTCTTCTTAGGGATGGGGAATGGGAAGTTTCGGGTAGGGTACTCTGAGGTTTATGGCGATACGCCAACTTCGGTGGCTTCAGCAGATTTCAATGATGATAATCATTTAGACCTTGCCGTCTCCAATGGTGGACCGATGAGTCATGCCGTGTCTATTTGGCTCGGTCGTGGGGATGGGACTTTCCTGCCTCCCAAAGATTATCGAACGGGGAAACGGCCGCTCAGCGTGTCCTTTGCCGATTTTAATAGCGACCATGCCTTGGATCTGTTGGTCATCAATGGTGAAATGAATACCATTACGGTGTTTTTAGGGAATGGCGATGGCACGTTTCAAGAAGGTAAGGATTCTGGGGGCGATGCCGGTCCCAACCATGGAGTAGCCCAAGATTTCGATGGCGACAAAATTCCTGATGTGGCGGT
>JAQBGS010000330.1:0-3263 GCA_032128535.1 Nitrospirota bacterium | reverse complement strand
ATCTGAGGTTAAGGGGCTGAAGGCAATGACGGGAAAGCCAAGGATATAGCTTTCCAGCCCTGTTGTGCAGCTGTTATGGATGACCACTTGAGCTGCCAGGAGCCAAGGGACAATATTACCTTCAAAGACAACCTGTACATTTGAGCAGGCCGCTGTCGCTTCTTCCCATGTTTCTTTACTTTCCGAAGGATGCGGTCGAATGACAATCGTGTAGTCCGGATAAGAATGGGCAATGGTTGAAGCCATAGTCTGAAAGTTTTGAAATAAATCACGATGATAGGTTGCTAGAGCAAGGTCGTATTCGCTGACGGCGGATGGATCCGCTTGTGCGGCGTTAAGTATTTGTTGGTCTTCTCCCTTGCCAGGACGATGGTTATTGATTCGATCATAATTCGTATTTATTAAGATGAATGGCCCATAATGGTTGCGCAGTTCTTGAGTTTGACCTTCCCAGAATGGACGTAGCTCCGGTCGTAATAAATCCACTCTGGGGTTTCCAGTAATGTGAATGGGTGCACCCTGATATTCTGAGTGGGTCTCCCAGATGCGTTGATTCTCCGGTCCCCATGCGAGAAAGATTTCAGGTTTCTTGAAAACTTCTGCCCCTAGTTTTTCTTTGATATAGACCTCCGGTGAGGAATATACGATGCTTTCTTCATCTCCGCCAGCGATTCGGTGCCCGAGTTTGTTGAGTAACGTATCTACAACAATATTTCGATCCGATAAATTAATGGCCAGGTAAATTGATTGAGGTAACAGGTCCATTTTCAGATGAATTTCGCGTTTCGACCCCACAATGACCGAAAATCCTCGCTCTGCGGCAAAGCAGGCGAGTAAGACTTTGGCATCGAATTCCCTATTAAAAACTTCAACAGGCAGAATGAGACGACGGCGAGGTTTGGTCATTCGGTGGATACTACTTTAAGGAAGGAAATGGAATGGTGTAATCTCGGAAGGCTTCATAACTAGGCATGTTGGTGGTCAAAAATTCCCAAAATATCTTTGACTTTTTTGGCCACCCTTTCGGTTTCTCGTAATTGTGGCCGTGTGCCATTTTCGATTGGTTCCCCGAACGGGCGCGCAATTCCCTTATTGATGAGTGAATCATGCAGCAGGGAGAGGTCTCGTCGAGGTTGTACGAGTCCTGATTGAATGAGCCGAGCACAGAAGCGTTCTACGCCTTGCTGGGGGCGTACCGTTCCCCGTTTGTTCAAGGGACGAGACCGTGCTCGTTGTACGATGGCCTCGCTCAGCCGAATTTTCCATGTTGGGGGATTTTCAGGTAATGGAATAATGTACACGGGTTTGCCCAAGGAGGCCGCTTCAGCCAGCATGGATTCACTTTCTCCGGTCACAATGATGACATCAGCCCCAGCTAGATACGCGACATAGGGATTATCCGATTGGTTGGGTTGCCATTGATGAACATGATGTTCTGGCATTAAGGCAGACTTCAACGCCTGGCTTACGTTGTTGCCGGTTCTCGGAGAGGTCACGGCAAAAACTTTCCCTCCGCATGTGTTGGCTAAGTCTTTAACTTGATTTCCGATAGTGCGGGCAAAATCTGGAGTCAACCTGAAGCGGGCTGTTGAACCCCCAACCACTAAGACGATTCGAGGATGTGGGGCTCCGTCAAACAGGTTTGGCCATCGTCGGCTGACCTCGTCTAAATTCTCCTGAGTGAGTTCATTCAATGGTGCGAGTGTCTCGATTCGATGAGGGTGTGGGGAAAAACCGTAGTACGCAGGCGTAATGACCACATCAAATAGCTCAGCAGATCCCCCCCCCTTTCGCCCAACTTGAATGATTCGGGTTTTTCCTTCATTTTGCTCACGAATCCATCTTGCAATGGGTGCCGGGCGCCAGCCGGTTGAAATGACGACATCTGGCCAGGGTGGCTCTAGAGCGGATGATTCGGCTTTATTGAGCCCTAACGTATGGGGAGGGAGGAGACTCCAAAACAACTTTTGTACGTGGTTCCATGGTTGGAACTGGAGTCGTTTTATCTCATAGGGCCAACCTAAAGACTTCGCGAGGCCTTCGGATTGGGTGGAGTGACCCATTTTCCCATCGGAAAGAATCCAAATTCGAGGCGGAGAGGTAAGCCAGCTTCCACCATGGCGAACAAGGGTAGATGGCTCGCCTTGACGATTTATTGTCTGGAAGATCAATGTCCAGTGGATCGTTGGATAACGAGTGCTAATGGCTTGAAATTGAGATGCCCACCAAAGAAAATCGCGTGAGTGACTTCCAAGATACGAAGGGATTTCAGCTAGCAATTTCAAGTCGTGAATCGTGACATAGACCAGGCGTGAGGCCAGAGAGAACATTTCCTCGAGTACCCATGGGACATCCTCATTGGGAAGAAGCGTGAGCCCATCAGTGCTGTAGACGATATCGCATGGTTGTTGGGGTCGTGAAGCATCTAACGTACACCAATGGAAAGGCGTAATTTCTAATAGTTGACTCGAGGTAATTGATGGAGTGGTTTCAGGGGAAATATCTGAGGAAGACCCAATTTGGTAATGCAACAGACTTGGGTTGTCCATCGACGCAATGAATTGATGCAGGTCACCGGTGTTCGTGGCTTCTTGTAAAAGGTCAGGAGGAGAATGCTTGATGGTTTTTTTCTCTGAAGCCAGTTGTACCAGCTGAGCAAACTGAGAGCTTGGTTGGGTTCGACTACATATTTGGAATCCTGCGTTATTGGCACGATGCTCTAATTCTTTCCAGACTTTCCCAACTGAACTTTCCTGATACACAAATTTATGGGGAAACGGCTGCCAGGGTTGGGTGTGGAGTGCGGTATAATGAAGAACTTTGGATTTTCCTGAGACATATTCTTCATCGCGCGCGTTCCATTCAGGTTCCAATCTCCCCCAAAGATTCTTAATGCCTAGGGCCTTTTTTAATAAGGCTGCCTTTCGTTCATGCCGGGCTTGTTCAATGTTCCAGACCGAACACATTTTTTTACAATCCATGAGCATGACGGAAGAGTCATTTTCGGCAATGGTTAAAAATCCATGTTCGTTCATATCGAGATCAAATAATTCCCCAGGGTCGGTGAGGTAAATTTGATCGACATCATTAAAGATGGCTCGTCCAACACCACCAGCCAAGTCGGCAATGGCGAAACGGTAATTCGTAAATCCCGTTAGCCATCGGCGCCGATCAAAACCAATTAATTCTTTCATGAGATAGATTTCATAGGTTCGAGACGGGTCACGTACCAACTCAATGGACCAGACAAAAATTCGTTCAGC
>JAQBGS010000329.1:0-2630 GCA_032128535.1 Nitrospirota bacterium | reverse complement strand
GGCAATTCCGAATGGGCAAAGAATGGCAAATGCAGAGGAAACAGTGGCTAGGAGGATGGGCGTGGGAATATTAAAAGGGTAAAAGTCTATGCCATCGTATTTCAATATCTGGGACTAGCAACAGATAGTTCAGGCCTTACGATGCGCTTTTGATTTTTTCTTCAGAAATCCATCCAGTTTTTCCCGCTGTGGTTTGAACTTGATAGACCCATCCCGTAATTTGATGACTGCCATCTATGATGATCAATTGCTCACCACCTTTGATCATAGGCCCTGGCTGAGAGTTGGTGGAATCTCCCATGAGCATGGATACTCCAGCTTCCACAGCAAGCATCACGGTTTGATTCTCACCGAAAAGAGGAGGGGATATATTCATTGCATCCTCTCCTTGTGGCGCAGGGTGGGACTCTTTCATGGTTTCCAGGACCGGAGTTCTTGACATGGGCGGTGACGGATTATTGATGAACCAATAGGCTGCGGCCCCCACCACAACCAGGAGTAGGAGCCATAAAAGAGGACGACGAGACGGCGGTTTCGATTGATGAAGGTCATCTTCTTCAAAGCCTTCGTCAAAATCCAAATCCCTGTCGGATTCCTCTGCGAACAAGATATTCCAACGTGACGGACGTTCTAGGGAAAACATGGTAGCAATGGTAGCGGTCATAACCCCGATCTCCTTTTCAAGGAAAGACGGCACATGCACGATCTCGCATGATGTGTCTGCGTATTGGAAATGGTTGAGGAATGGTTGGCGTCGAACACTATCTCAATAGTAAACTTACTTACCACCCCTTCTACCTCATGTCAAATTTGTTGTGCTCTGGTGTCTCTGTTAGTTTGGAGTGAATAGAGTCGATTTCGGCAGACTTGCCATGGCAGGAGAGGTGAGAGAGAATTGCATTATGGAGGTTCTGAAGGGAAGGCACGTATGAAATCCCATCGAGAAGAACTGTGGTTTCATACCAAATCGCGTCGGGAATATGTGAATATTACCTCCCAAGTGGAACGTGTGGTTAAACAAAGTGGGGTTCAGGAAGGTTTAGTGCTGGTTAATGCCATGCATATAACGGCCGGCGTGTATATTAATGATGATGAAAAGGGCTTGCTCCAAGATTATGAACGATTTCTGGAGCGACTGGTTCCTCATTCTGCCGACTATCAACATAATCTTACGGGCGAAGATAATGGCGATGCTCACATTAAGCGCCAAATCATGGGCAGGGAAGTCGTCGTGGCCATTACGAATGGGGCCTTAGATTTTGGTCCATGGGAACAAATTTTCTACGCGGAATTTGATGGTGGACGCCGTAAGCGAGTCTTGGTCAAAGTCATTGGAGAATAAAATGTTGGCAAATAGGTTCGGGTAATGGGAAAATGGTTCTGCGATTGAACGTTCTCGTATAAGGGGCTCTTACACATCTTCATTGTTGGTAAAGGTAGATACTCTTCATGTCTAGTTGGTACCGTCCTGATCCTCTCACTCGTGATCTGATTCATCTCATCAATGCGCGTCGGCATGAGCATGGTGATCCTAGTTTGGCCATCGAAGTCTTGCAAGCCTTGTTGGATCAGGATCGTGAGCACGAAGTCCTCACCGTCTTGGCCGCGTTAGATGAGAATATGGCGGAGTGGTTGTTTGATCTGCTCGCAGAAGCGGCGAGTTGTTGTGTGATGGATGCTGAGGATGAAGAGACGGAAACCTATGCCGTGCTCGCCTCCTTTGAATTGCCTCTTCAAGCTAATTTAGTCTATCCGTTGAATTTGAAAATTGATCCGGTGGAAACGGCGGATTTACTGCGTCGACATCTCCATATGCCCAAGGGTTCAGTCATCACCGTCGAGCCCAGGTTATTGACCGATACCACGCTGGATTATTTGAACCTAGAGAAAGTCCATGAACACATTTCCAATTTAGCTGAAGGGCAACGTCGGCATACGATTGCCGCGAGACTTCATCCTCCCGTGGAAGCGACGGCCTTTTTGTTTTTTGAAATTCTTGGATTGACAGATACAACATTGCCTGACACGTTGTCCGAACTGGACTGTCAGGCAATTATGGACGGTTTGGTGGCGCAATGTCCTGAAGTGGCGAAAGCGCCGCAAATGTTGGAATCCCCCAACTACGCCGCCTATGCCTTGTTTGACGCCCAAAATGCCGTTCGTCTTCATCGGCTAGCTGATGAAACTGCTGCGGTCTGGCATGACTTGGAAGGTCCCGTCCGGAGCCGGACCGTGGTGCACTTACATACCCAGTGCGGCAATGGGGTGTACATGCCTGTGTGGACTGATTTATTCGATCCCGATCTTCCAGAGGACCATGGGCCGATCTGGACCTCTCCGGATGTGTGGGTCTTTACCGCTGACTTGCCGATTGAATGGCCAGGAGAGATGCTGACGAATCGGCTACTTGCTGAGGGATGCACCCGATTCGAAAATCATATTGTCGAAGCACCTGATAATTAATCTTCATCCCATCGCATGGGTGGTCCTTTTAGGACCGAAGTGCACTTAGTCTTATTGTCCCGCCGCGACTCGCAACTGCTCCACGACTTTTGATGGGACATGCAACGAGCCTCGTCCCTTCCCCAATGCAATGTCTGGTTTCAACGTTCCGTGAAAATCACTCCCTC
>JAQBGS010000328.1:0-14836 GCA_032128535.1 Nitrospirota bacterium | reverse complement strand
ATCTCGCCAACTGATACACCCCCGTTTTGGGGATATCTTTGATGACGGCAAACCCACCAGCCATATCTCCATACAACGTGGCATACCCAACACTCATTTCGCTTTTATTCCCAGTGGTTAGCACCAGATACCCAAATTTATTGGAAAGGGCCATTAAGAGTGTCCCACGAATACGGGCCTGTATATTTTCTTCCGTGGCATCAACAGAACACCCTTTAAAAAGTGGGCGCAATTCTCGGAGGAACGTTTTAAAAAGCGGAGTGATGGGAAGATTCAGCAAATCCATTCCCAAATTCTTCGCCAAGGCCCTTGAATCTTGCTTACTTGCGGAAGATGTATAGGGAGAGGGCATCATGACGCCCACAACCTGAGAGGCCCCCAGCGCATCTCGGGCGATCAATGCCGTTATGGCTGAATCAATCCCTCCGCTGATCCCCACAACAACTTTGGAAAAGCCATTTTTTCGAACATAATCCCTGACACCTAATACCAACGCACGATAGATTTCCTCAGATTCCGTCATGGATGATGATTTTTTTGGCACAGATTGGGATACGGTCTGTGAGGGCGAAGGTTGCCACGGAATGCGAATGAAAGAAATTCCTACTCGCTTTTGTGAAGGGGATATCGTTGGAAAACTTTTTGGTTGTGGATCAGTTGCGCTAGGAATCGCAAGATCGGTGAGCAGGAAATCTTCTTCAAACGCCTTGGCTTGCGCCACGAGTTTCCCGCTAGGATCAAGCACCAAACTATTGCCGTCAAAGACTAATTCATCTTGTCCCCCGACCATATTCGTATAGCTCACAAACACTCCATGTTCTTTCGCACGATCGGCCAACATTCGTCGTCGAGCATGTGTTTTTCCGACGTGATAGGGAGAGGCATTAATATTGACAATCATCTGCGCTCCCCCATATTTCACTTGGGTACGGACGGGCCCATCGGCAAACCAGATATCTTCACAAATATTGATGCCAATCCTGACCGGTCCAAGGCAAACAATCGGATTCCCTCTTCCCTCCTGAAAATACCGCTGCTCATCAAACACCCCATAATTAGGGAGCTTGTGTTTTGCATAGCTCACGACCAACCGGCCCTTCGCGAAGACCCATGCGACATTCAACGGTTTCTGTCTATCGGAAGGATCATGGCCATCAGATGTGGGCTGGGTGTTCAATTCTAAATCCCGTGGACTGGCCACGCTACCAACCACTGCCATAAGACCGTTTGAGGCCTTAGCTATCCGAGTCTGCATGCCATGCACATCGCGAAGAAACTGCGGCATGAGGAGAAGATCTTCTGGAGGATATCCCGATACCGCTAATTCGGGAAACACGACGAGGTCAGCTTTGGCCTTCTTGGCTTCTCGAATCCATCGGCAAATAGCGCGAGCATTCCCCTCAAGGTCGCCGACAACTGCATTCATCTGTACCATGGCCAATCGTAGGTTCATCATAAAAAAACGTCCTCTGTCCCGAAAGGAACCGAGGACGCCATTGTCCTATGCATCCATTTGATATGAGCGGGCGACGCCGTTGTCGCCTATTTCAGTCATTATACAAGTGCCAGAACCACTCTTCAATCAATCCACCATCATGCAGGGATTCATTCCCCCATGCACTCTACGATTGGGTCGCCTGCTGAAGCTCTTCTGCGAGAATGATGGCATCGGCAATTTCACGCATAGATTTACGTAGATTCATACTTTGTCGTTGAATAAGACGAAAGGCCTCATGCTCAGAAAGTCCCTTTGATGCCATCAGAAATCCTTTGGCTCGTTCCACTTGCTTCCGGACTTCCAGGGCCTCTTGCATTTCAAAGGATTTTTCCATGAGCCGCGTATGCTCAATGGCCACGGCTGATTGGTTCGCAATCGCTTGAAGGGTCTTCGTTTCTTCTTCTGAAAATAGGTGATGAGTCGAGGTATAGACATTGATGACCCCAATGACGTTATTCTTCATCAACATGGGAACGGATAACAGCGAATGCAGTCCTTCCCGTTTTGCCAAATCACGATAAAAATACCCGCCTTCTGCCGTGACGTCTGGCACATACACCGGGCGTTGCTCCTGCACGGCTCGCCCACTCATGCTTTGCCCAACTTTTAACGGAGGTTTTTTTCGATAGGCATCACTCAAACTCTGGGTCGCCGTAATCCGCAATTCCCCGGAATCTTGATCGACCAGCATGATGGAGCAAATTTTTGAACTCATCAATTGCGCAGTCATCGTCACAATCAACTGCAAGACATCTTCAATCATGCGATTCGACGCTACCGTTTCCGAGACCTGAGAAAGCGTTTCAAGGCGACGAGCCTTTTCCCGCATGTCATCATACAATCGGGCATTGGCAATGGCCCCTCCCGCTTGATTCGCAATGGTCAACAATAACGCCAGCACTTCTTCGGTATAACGCTTGGATCGTTTATGTTGCACATTAATCACTCCAACAATTTCACCTTTACTGATAATCGGGACCGACACGAAGGCTTGATAGCGATCTTCCGGCAATCGATGAAAAAACTTAAACCGCGCGTCATCGCTGGCATTTCGTGGAATGACGACCGGGACTTTTTCCCGAGCCACCCATCCCGTGATCCCTTCACCTAATCCGATGGAGATCCGACCGATCAGTCGAGGATGCGGATTCTTTGAGGCACGCAAGATCAGCTCTTCTTTAGTTTCAGAAATCAGATACAACAAACACGCATCCGCTTTTGTGACTTCAACCACGATCTCCACAATTTGCTTCAAGACGGTGGCCTGCTCCAACGTGCTACTTATCGATTCGCTGATCCGATGGAGGATTTGTACTTCTCGAGTGCGTTCCCGCACTTGGTGTTTTAATTCTTCGTTGGTCAATTGTTTGGCACGTGCCATGTTATTTCTTCCTTGCCAGCCCTGAACGAGGTAGGGCTTTTCGAAACGCAGTCGTTGCGCCAGAAGAAGACACTTGCTGAATTGAAAACCATTTCCGTATGGAATCTCGAACTAAGGGCACCACACGCACTTCACCAATACGTTGGGGCAACACACAATGAATGTCCCCCTTGACGACTTTTTTATCATGTTGCATGGCCTGCCAAAGATCCAAAAACTTCATCTTGGGCATGGTGCTGGGCAATCCGACCCTTTTAATGAGATCATCCTGCCGTTCGACCACGTCCTTGGAGCACATGCCGAGATACTGGGCCATGGAAGCTTCTTGAACCATCCCAAGCCCCACCGCTTCCCCATGAATCCATTTTCTATAGTGGCCCCAGGACTCCAAGGCATGGCCCACGGTATGCCCATAGTTCAAAATTCGTCTTCTTCCTGATTCACGTTCATCACCGGCCACCACATCCGCTTTAATTTCACAGCATCGACGAATGATATGGGGCATTACATCGTCAGACTGAGTTCGAATTCCTTCAACATGGTGCTCGAGATAGTCAAAAAATTCTTTGTCCGCGATCATCCCGTATTTAATCACCTCGGCAAGGCCCGCTATCCATTGCCGGGGAGGAAGGGTGTTGAGAACGCAAGGATCAATGACCACCATTCGAGGCTGATAAAATGCTCCGATCAGGTTCTTCCCTTGTGGATGATTCACTCCCGTTTTCCCACCCACACTTGAATCCACTTGCGCTACAAGGGTGGTCGGAACTTGGACAAACGGGATTCCTCGCAGATAGGTCGACGCCGCAAACCCTGCGACATCTCCGGTGACACCTCCGCCTAAAGCCAGGAGGAAATCCTGACGTTCCACACGTTGCATCACAAGCGCATCGAGAATTTTGCTTAACCACTGCACGGTCTTCGCCTGCTCTCCATCTGGAACGATGATGAAGAAAGGGGAAAACCCGGCATGTCGTAAGGCACGGTGGACCACGCGACCGTACAATTGATTGACCACAGGGTTCGTCACGATCCCAACGCGACCAGCGCAGCCCGCGTGTTGGAGCACTTGGCCAATTTGGCTCAAGATGCCTGGTTGGATCACAATCTCATAGCTCCGATCACCTAAAGCAACCGGAACATGATTTGAGGCGGGAACAGTGTTCATTGAGCGCAGGTCACATGAAAGGATTCAGAGCTCGGTAGGGAAATCGCTTAAGACACGACCGCACGTGGGCGTAATAAACCATTAAAATGTGCGAACATATTCTTGATAGGCTTCAAAATTTCGTTTCATTTCATCCAAGGTGTCTCCCCCAAATTTTTCGATGAGCGCATTGGCCATTTCATAGGCGATAACAGCTTCCCCAACCACTCCGGCTGCCGGGACGGTACAAATATCGGATCGTTCGACGGTGGCTTCAAATGGCTCTTTGGTCACAATGTCCACGCTGTCTTTGGGGCTATACAAGGTCGCGATAGGCTTCATGGCTACACGGACAATAATATTTTGTCCATTGGTGATGCCTCCTTCTAACCCACCCGCATTGTTGGACTTGCGAATGAATTGACCGGCAGTTTGATCGAAATAGATGTCATCATGGACTTCTGACCCATAGCGCCGGGCTGACTCAAAGCCCATGCCAATTTCTACACCTTTCATCGCTTGAATGCTCATGGCAGCCATGGCCAATCTTGCGGTCAACCGCCGATCCCATTGAGCATAGGTTCCCAAGCCGATTGGTGGATTGGTCACGACGACTTCAAAAATTCCCCCTAACGAATCGCCCTTGTGCTTCGCCCCGCGAATTTGTTCAATCATCTTTTTGGCCGCTTCAGGGTCATGACAACGCACGTCTGATTGTTCAGCTTTTTGATAGGCTGCTAAAGGGTCCGCTGGGCTGGATGCGGCAATTCCGCCAATGTCCATCGTATAACTCACGACCTGCATGTCAAACTGAGCTAAGAGCGCCTTGGCCACCCCACCAATTGCCACTCGAATGGCTGTTTCACGCGCACTGGCTTTTTCGAGGACATTCCGAATGTCCCTGTGACCATATTTGATGGCACCAACCAAATCCGCATGGCCTGGCCTCGGTCGGGTGACGACTCGTTCGGTCGAAGGAGGTCCAGGCTCTGACGCCATAATGTCTTTCCAATTTTCCCAATCTTTATTCCAGATGAGAAGGCCTAATGGGTTGCCTAATGTTTTTCCTTTTCGGACACCACAAATAAACTCGATCCGGTCTTTTTCAATGCGCATCCGTCCACCACGTCCATAGCCACCTTGCCGACGGGTCAGATCTACATTTATCGCTTCGGCCGTAACCGGCAATCCTGAGGGCACACCTTCCACTACGGCCATGAGCCCTCGTCCATGAGATTCCCCTGCATTTAAATATCTCAACATAACCATCCTTACCGTTAATAAGCTGAAAACCCTAAGTGATCTAGAAATCGTTGGGGTCCACCCCAAAGGGAGGGAGAGATTATGAAGGTTTTTCTGGTCTTTCTCAACCAGAATTTTCAGGAAGGTTTTCCAAGAGTTGAGAAGGAAAGGATAAGCACTTTTGGCTGGGAAAATCCCTCCACTGAGGTCGAGGGCGAGGAGTGCTCCAGAAGCACTTCTTCCTTACTGATCGCTTTAATGATCCATCCTGATCGTACCACCTCCAAACCAGATCTGACGAACACTCGCTCTTGAGGCGAAATTTGAATGACCGCCTGTCGCCCATTGTGCCCATGGATGATCCCCAATAATTTCCAATTGGGATTCTTCAATGTTGAATTCGTCGCTGGAATTGCCGGCAGTTGAGGAGGCTCTGGACTCGACTTTCTGGATGTAGATGAAATAGCGCGCCGTTTTTTTATCGGCTTAAAAGGATCCCGCCGTTTACTAAAGTCATTCCGTGACTGAATGCGCTGAACCACCTTTTCCCCAATACCCGAATGATTGGGAGTGAAATTTTTGACTTCGCCAAATGCGCCAGGAACGCTCAGAAGACCGCAAAGGATTCCTCCGAGAGACTGAACCATGATTCGACACACGTGTGTCTTGGCACTTCGACCCAGGCAATCATTCACTCTTTGTGTCAGCAAGGTGCTTTCCCTTAATTAATCCGAACATCTAGGCAGGCCTCTATGTTTTCAGCTTTTCTTTCGTCGATAAAAATCGCTGAGGCGCAAGACCTTTGATGGTGAAATCGGTGGTCACTAGAGATGTATTGCCGGCATCGGGTTTTCTGATAAGCACCAGAGGATTGACGGTTTGAATCCATGATAACTCCAGCATTTCTTCCAGAAACTGAACTGTGCCATGAAAACTTCCCTCAACTCTCACGATAATACTGAGTGACGCGTCAGACTGTTTAGCATCCAACAGGTTTTTTTGAGGGTTCCAAAGGCGAACGGAGACCCCCGTTTGTTTTCCAATATTCACCACGTCCCTTCGAAACGTCTGCGGCTCAACACCCACCGGCAACTGCTGAAGAATGGGGGGCAGTTTCTCACGCAAGCTGACCACTTCCCGTTCCACATCCTTTAATGACGCGATGGTTTTGATCGCCTCCTGATTCTTTGTGGTTAAATCGGCGATATCGCGGGTTAATAGGAGAATGGAATTTTCTTGGGAACTCCAAACCCAGGTCTGCATGCCCAGCCCAAACAGGCCCACTGCCAATCCAAATATCACGAAGCGCTGCCAAATCGGGGTTTCATTCCACCAGTAAATCATGCGGTAACCCGTTGTTCCAAAACAAAGCGAATCATAAAAGAAAAGCCTTTTCCATCTTCCCTATCGTCTTGATCCAGAATTTCAACAACTGGCAATACCGTGATCACCTGATTTTTCTCTAACGCATCAACATATTTCCCAATTTCTTTCAGCGCAAACGATTGTCCTCGCAATTCAACAACCTGATCCACCATTTGCACTCGATCCAACCAAATCTCTAGCCCATCCACACTACGACTGACTCCATATAATAAGGTCATTGGCTGCTTTTTCCCTGACTCTTGGGCATGCCTGGCCTTAAATGTTTCACTGAGACGTTGCTTTTCCTCCTGGTATTGTTCGAGACGACTCAAGGTGGCTTTGATCTTGGTCAGAGATTGTGCTTGAACCTGTTTCTCCTGGAGTAAATATTCATGTTCTTGTTGTTGGCTGTAAGTCCACCACCAACTCCCCACGCCCATTCCTAAGCAAAGAACCACACCTACCCATACATCACCTCGAGTTGAAACCTGTTTGTCTGTGGGAGTCGCCTGGAGTTGACGAGCGAGATTAATTTCAATCATGGCCAAGAGCTCCCCGCAATGCGACGCCCACTGCGACGCTCATCAGGGGAGCAGCCTTTAGGAAGGCTGGATCCTCTTGAATGGCTTGGGGAACGGTGATCGACTGAAAGGGATCGATAGGACGAACCGGCATTCCCAATGAATCTGCTAAAGTAGACACCATGTCTGGCACAACGGCATAGCCTCCGGCGAGGAGAATGCCTCTATCGATGACGACTGTTGAAGAATCTGAGAATCCTTCCAAGATTTCATCAATGTGTTGCCGTGTTTCTTGAAAAAATTGCTCAAGAAGGAGTGTCTCCGAGGCCCCCTGTTCTTTTCTTGTTTCCAATGAACGTTGGGGCAGTAAGATTTGATCAAGAAGGTCTCCATACCACTCAGCTTCGTACACCACCTTTCGAATGTATCGAGGCTGTCCTTCCGCAATGACCACCATGACGATGCCCGTAGGTCCAATATTGGCCAATAACCAGGTCCCTTCGTTCCCATAGTTGTAGGTCACCAGGTTTATAAGGGCAAACGCATCAATATCGACGAACTGAAGAGTCACCCCATAGCGGCGAAACGCTTCCACCTGATGCTCCACACATTCTTTTTTGGCGACTACGAGGAAATGTTCTTGTTGATCTTCTGTTCCCTCTTGTCGGACGTTCTGATAACAGACATCCCAGAACACATCCTGAACATCAAGCGCAATATACCGATCAAGTTCCAAGGCAAGGTGTTCTCGAAGTTCCTCTTCCGTCATCACCGGCAGAATCAGCGATTTAATCAACACAGAGGGTCCGGATAGCGATGTTCCTATTGTAGGAAGGGGAACCGTCAGATTTTCTTTAAGAGATTCGACCAGTTCGGCATAGGATGGTTCATCTTGAGATGGCGGTTCGACCACAGCCTGTATCGAAAAATCATTTAGGGACAATCCGTGGCTATTTTTCTGCAACACCACAGTCTTCAAAAATCGAGATCCCACATCAACACCGATTGCCTGCGGCACAGGTCCGAACAGTCCCCTGGCAGTATCAATCATTCGATTCCAACCACGTTTACGAGTGATTTCCATAGTTGCTTTCATTCTTTGCCTCTACTAGTTGTAGCTTGACTGATTTCAGGACTGCTATTCCTCAATATGATGCCGTGTTTCTACCTAGTTAGGCTTTTGACAAGATGATCCTGTTCAACGGGGGCGCCCCGAGACAGAAGAGAAAGCAATCAGCAATAATGGGATGGTAAGAGGAAAATGGACTCGAACTGTCTGACAGGCAGAAACTGGCGGAAAAAGACTCTACACAAAATTAAGGAAGAAGGTCATAGGTATCTTTCTTGACAACAGGATTGAAATCCTACGATGTCTCAACGTGTTCTTGTTGAATTTCCCGATGACGAATGGTGGACTCATACCCTAATACCTTAAGGATGTCCCGCATATATAAGGCCATGGAAACCGAGCGATGACGCCCTCCTGTGCACCCAAAGGCAATGGTGAGATAACTCCGCTGTTCTCGTTCGAATAGCGGAAGCAAGAAACCAAACAATTCTCGCAAATGGCCTAAGAAGTCTTTGCCCTCTTTGTTATCAAGCACAAACTGTTGAATCTCGATATGCTCACCGGTCAGTGGTTGAAGATCAGGAACAAAATGTGGGTTGCGGAGAAATCGAACATCAAACACCATATCCACATCGACGGGAATCCCATACTTATAACCAAAACTTAAGAGACTGATTTTTAAGGATTGGTCAGCATCTCGTTCCCGGTAATGCTTGATCATCCAGGCCTTTAAATCATGGACCGAAAATTCGGAGGTATCCAAAACCCGGTGGGCTCGGCTTCTGAGCACCTGCAAGCGTTCCCGCTCTAATTGAATGCCTTCGATAACGGGCCGTTGGGGAAGAAGTGGGTGGGGCCGACGTGACTCCGAAAACCGCCGGACCAAAATATCGTCTTGGGCTTCCAGAAACAGAAGTTCGACATGACATCCATTGGCTTGCAAGGCTTCTAAATTACTCAACAAATCGTCAAAAAAGGCTCGCTCTCGAATATCAATCCCTAAAGCAACTTTTTTCACATCCTTGCCGGGTTGAGCGCATATTTCCGTAAACTTTTGGAAAAGAGCCGGGGGAAGGTTATCGACACAAAAAAATCCTAAATCTTCTAAACATTTAAGAGCCTGGGTTTTGCCAGATCCTGACGTCCCCGTCACCATCATGAACTGAAGTGGCAGGGCATCATGTTCTATTGGGCTGTGAGAAAGCTCAGTGATCATCAGCGCCCCTCAAGAAGAATGAGTAATCGTTCACTAACACGTGCCCATTTGAACGTACGATGAAACAGCCACTTGTTACACAACCTGGACTCATTCCTGTCAATTGTACATTCATTGAACAGCACTCACATATGAGAGCCCTTAAATGGGAATGCGTTTTCGTTGACTCGCAGAGGCGATATGCAGTTCAGCGCGGTATTTGGCCACGGTTCGTCTGGCAATTAAAATATTTTTCTGTTTGAGTCTCGCAACAATCTCTTGATCTTTTAAGGGATTGGCTGACTCTTCCTGCGCGACCATTTCTCTGATGATTTCCCGTACGGTAACAGAAGACATATCCTCACCACGATTATCCGCTCGCTGAATACCCGCATTGAAAAAGTATTTCAGCTCTAAAATGCCTTGAGGGCAATGGACATACTTATTAGTCGTCACTCGACTAATGGTCGATTCATGCATGCCGACATCATCCGCAACCTGCTTTAACACCAACGGACGCAGATACTGAACCCCTTTTTCTAAAAACGCCTCTTGAAATTTGATCAGGCTCGTCACCACTTTCACAATGGTTTTATTACGTTGGTCAATACTACGGATAATCCATTGCGCCCCTTTGAGCTTCTCTTCTAAATACGTTTTGGTTGTCCCAGCATCCTCTCCTGAATTCGACAGCAGCCTCCGGTAATAGGGACTAATCCTCAAACGGGGCAGGCCGTCCTCATTCAACAACACCACCCACTCTCCTTCATATTTGACGACATAAACGTCAGGAATAATGATGGAATTACTGTCTATAGAAAATGGACGACCGGGTTTTGGCTCTAGCCCCTCAATAAGATGGACAGCTTCATAGACTTCATCCAGGGTGATATCCAAGGCTTTCGCCACCACTTGATAGCGTTTTTTCTGAAGGTCCACTAAGTGATTGTTGATGATAGAGGAGACCACCTCCATAGAAAACGCTGAAGGAAACGTTTGTTCTATGCCTGCCTCATTCTGGCGAAGCAGTTTTAATTGCACGAGCAGACATTCCGCTAAATCCTGGGCCGCCACTCCTGGTGGGTCAAAGTTCTGAACCTGGTGGAGCACATGCTCAAGTTGCTCAAGCGAACATTTCGCATCATCCTGTAATTCCGCCAACGGCACACGTAAATATCCATCTTCATCTAAATTCCCTATGATGAGTCGCCCAATATCTCGGTCTGCGCCTTCCAGTGAAGACAGCCGCAGTTGCCACTCCAGATGTTCTTCGAGCGATGTGGGCTTCGTTAAGGTCTGCTCATACGAAGGGAACTCTTCGTCTCCAGGCCCTATTTGATCACGTTGTGCCGGACGCCAATCATTCCCTAAAATATTATCCCATTCTTCAGATGTAAGAGGTTCACTTTCCTTGAGCGTTGGCTGAATGTCATCAACGCTCACTGATCCATCGCCTTCTGTCTCTGGTTCTTTTACTCGTTCGCTGCCATCTTCGGCATTAGCGGTTTCTTCCTCTTGCGTTTCAAGAGTAAGGTCTTCCAACAGCGGATTTTCGACGAGTTGTTGCGCCAAGTTTTGTTGCAATTCCAATCGGGACAATTGCAACAACTTAATGGCTTGTTGCAGCTGGGGGGTCATCACCAGCCTTTGAGAGAGACGAAGGTCTAAACGAAGATCCATAGGCGAAAAATCATCCCACGTTATTGAGTCATTTTAAAGCGTTCACCCAGATACACGGCTCGCGCCTTTGGGCTATTCACGATCAACTCCGGACTCCCACTCTCCAAAATCATCCCTTCACTTATTATATAGGCTCGGTCGGTAATGGAAAGCGTGTCCTGCACATTATGATCGGTGATGAGGATACCAATGTCTTTCTTTTTCAAATTCGTCAGAATATCTTGGATATCCCCAACAGCAATTGGATCAATTCCCGCAAACGGTTCATCCAGCAAAAGAAATTTTGGATTGGTGGCTAAGGCTCGGGTAATCTCCAAACGACGCCGCTCTCCCCCTGAAAGAGTATAGGAGGCATGGGTCCGAAGTCTGGTGAGATTGAGTTCTTCAAGCAGGGCCTCTAAGCGCGTATTTCGTTCAGCCGTCGAAAGCTTAAGGGTTTCCAAAACGGCCAATACGTTGTCCTCCACCGACAGTCGACGAAATATTGAGGCTTCTTGCGGCAAATAGCCAATCCCCCGCCTCGCACGTTTATACATGGGAAGGTGGGTAATGTCCTCTTGGTTAAGAAAAATGCTCCCCTGATCTGGCTGACAAAGCCCCACCACCATATCAAAAATTGTCGTCTTCCCCGCCCCATTCGGCCCAAGAAGTCCGACGACTTCTCCGCCCAATAATTCCACACTAACTCCCCTGACCACTTGTCTCCCCTTAAAGCTCTTTTGAAGATTGGTGGCGGAAATTTTGTGAGTCCCATGTAGCTGATCCTCAACCATAGACTATCCACGCCCCAATCCGATGGTATGGGATGGGAGTAAATGAGTGAAGGGTCCGCCTGGTAGGGCAACCATTTTATGCTCCATCCACTACGCAATAAAATTCGTGAAATTCCATAACTAGGGCTCTTTCCTCATTACTATTTTTTTATTCTCACTCACCCATTCAATGTTATTGTCCAAAAAGACTTTATGAGAATGAGGTCCTTTAATTTTCTGTAATCTCCTCAATGGTCACTCGGGTACCTCCTTCAACCACACTCCGGTTTTCTTTTAAGAACATCGTCATTTTCGGTCCACTAATTCGAGTTCCTGCTTGCCATGCCACAGGAGACCCGCGAAGAACGACTTTTTCTGCCTGTTTGTCAAAGAGAGCATGCTGACATGTGGCCCGGCTCTCACCTTGTGCAATTTTGACATTGCCTTTCGCTTCAATAAATCTGATTTCTTTTTTGGACTGTTGAGACGGAGGCTGCCCTCCCTGGGAGGATACCGGAGGTCCCTTTTCTTTGAAATACACAATCATGATATCGGAATGTACCACCAGCTCACCTTGAACCATCTTCACATTTCCCCGAAATATCGCCTGGTTACTCTGACTGCTGGCGGTCATCGTCTCTGAGGTAATCACCGTAGCCGTCTTCTGACTCGCTCCCAACCCTGTGACGGGAAAGAGAATGGTGGCCACAATAACCAGTAACCAACCACTGTAGACTCGCAGCAAATGTCTTATGGTGACGATACCTCCGCACGGACGTTGTGGAGTAACTGAAATTCACTCTTTTCCACATCTCCAATTAATCCTGTCCCCGTAATCACCAGACCATCACCTTGAATCACGACGGAATCGTCCGTGTGAATTTGACGGGCATCTTCCTTCCACGTCAATGTATCCGAAAATACTTGATACCCAGACTCAAACGTCATCACAGTTTTTTCATGCTGACTCACTAAATTAAAATCATTACTGGCGGTATTCATGACACCTTCTTCAGAGGTAATCAGTAATTGCTCTTTTTGAAAGTCCTGATCAAATAACTGGATTTTCACGGCTTGGAGCTTTGCAATATGCTCCGCATCAAAAACTTTAGCCTGATCAGCCGTGACGACCCATTTCGTGGTACTTGATTGCGTTTGCTGATAGGAGAATCCTTGAATCCAGGCATCGGCCCCTTGCTGCTCCTGTAAGGGCACAGACGCAGTGGATTGGCTTCTCACTTGCATATGGGTGAATACTCGTTGCGCAATAAATACTGCCATGACGATGATCGTTATCGTGAGAATAGTCCGAATATAATAGATTTTCATCGGGCCGACGTGTGTGCGAAATAATAAGCCCAGAACGCAAAAAACCCAGTAAAAATGATAGCACAGGGCCTATGGCAAGTAAATGAAAACCCTAGGCTGCATCATTCGCAGACTAGGGCTCAAGAGAGGGGAGAAATGACAATCAATACAGAGAAGATGGAAGGTTTCGGGTAAATGTTCTATTTCTGAGAATCTGCTGCAGTAATGGTGGCTTGCGACTGGGCGACACCCTCCACCAATTCAATCGCCACCAACTTTGCCGCGTCTCCAGGTCGTTGCCGTGTCTTAATGATGCGGGTATAGCCACCATGACGATCGGAAAATCGCTTGGCGATATCATCGAAGAGTTTAGAGACCGCTTGCTTGGTACGTAAGACGCGCAATGCACCCCGCCTGGCATGGAGCGTCCCTTCCTTGCCAAGCGTGATCAGCTTATCTGTGATTCCACGCAATTCCTTCGCTTTGGCCTCGGTGGTTTCAATTCGCTCATGCTCCATTAAAGAAGTGGCCAAATTTCGAAACAACGCCAGCCGATGCTTCGTATTTCGTCCTAATTGTCTGCCTCGTTTTCTATGACGCACAGCGACACCGTCCTTTTAAAAAGTTCAGGAATGGGACTCCGTGACTTCACCGACTTTGGTCCCTAATTCCAATCCCATTTCTAATAACACTTCTTTGATTTCATTTAAAGACTTTTTCCCAAAGTTCTTGGTCTTCAGCATTTCATTTTCGCTTCGTTGGACCAATTCCCCAATACTTTTAATATTGGCATTTTTCAAACAATTGGCTGCCCGCACCGAGAGCTCCAACTCATTCACGCTCCGGAACAAGTGCTGATTGATTGGTGAATTCGCTTCATCTCCACCATCTTCCTGAACTGGCTCACCCTTATCGTCTGATGGCAAACAAATATCCAAATGATCCCGCAAGATACTTCCAGCCGCTGTCACGGCTTCTTGGGGTGTAATACTATCATCGGTCCAGACTTCCAGGATTAATTTATCGTAATCGGTAATTCGTCCGACACGCGCGCTTTCAACACTGAAGTTCACCCGTTTAATGGGAGAAAACACTGAGTCAACCGGGATGACTCCAATCGGCAATCCCTCTTCTTTGTTTCGTTCAGCCGGAACATACCCTCGTCCGGGTTTCACAATAAGCTCAATATCTAATGTCGCATCCTTATCCAAGGTGGCAATATGCAGATCAGGATTGAGGATCGTGACTTCAGAATCGACTGCCAGATCCCCCGCTTTCATCTCTCCTGGACCTTTCTTTTTCAGGCGAATAGCTTTCGCCTTCTCTGAATATAACCGTAGCCGCAAACTCTTAATATTCAGAATCAGAATCGTGACGTCTTCAGTCACCCCTGGAATAGTGGAAAATTCGTGATAGACCCCTTCAATTTTGACAGAAGTCACCGCTGCGCCCTGGAGGGATGAAAGGAGCACTCGACGGAGCGCACTTCCCATCGTGGTCCCAAACCCTCGTTCAAACGGTTCAGCAATAAATTTGCCATACGTCGACGAAGCTGTTTCTTTATCCAATTCCAGCTTCGTGGGCAGTTGGAAATCCTTCATGCTTGTAATCATAAGGATCGCGTCTCCCTTTCTTGATCGCAAGGCGGTGACATTAAATGTCTCCTACCCTCTTTATC